>JAJFLN010000321.1 GCA_021772705.1 Candidatus Cloacimonadota bacterium
CGGATCCGGAATAGGCCAGGGGACCCCCTACGGGACATGCACCCAAAGCTTTAAGGAAGGGATTCAGGAGGGCCGGAGGCTGCCTGCTTCCAGAGCGAATCGAGAGCGTTACACAGAGGTCACAGAGGCACGGAGGGCACGGAGGGCCTTTGTCGATCGGCATTCTCTGAGCCCTGGCGCTGCTGAGAGCCCTGCGTCCAGTCCTGTCGCCCCGTGAAAGCAACTGAAGGTGCGACGGGTTTCAAGGCCGGGACCCTCGAGCAGGCCATTCATGTCTGGTGACGATAGACGAGGCGTCTGGTTTGCCAGAAATCTGAGAGCTCACTGTTGAGATTGGTCCGTAACTTCTGAACACTGGTAGTCAACAAATGAACACAGATTGTCCTGCCTGAATGCTCACGGGCTACCCGGTGAAACAGGAGGACCTGCAGGAGGCCGAATTGAACGCAATCATACGAAAGACCTGGCGGGTGCAAAGGATCGCGACCCTGGTGCTGCTGATTTCCGCAGCGACGGTGGTGGCTGGCGGCGTGAAAGTCAACGTAGGCAAGGGCGGTGCCGTCTCTGTCGAGGTCCCGGGAGTGAACGTCCGGGTCGGAGACGCGGCCTCGGAGCTGCCTGCCGACTTTCCGGCTGATGTCTTGCAGTACCCGGGCTGGAAGCTGGGCACCGTTGTGGACAACGGCTCCGGCTCGACCCGGGTCACGGTGGTCACGGCCCGCAGCCTCGACACGACGGCGGAGGTTCTGGAAGCCTACGAGAGCTCTGCAAAGAAACAAGGCTGGATCCGGACCACCATCGACATGACTCTGAACGAAGACGGCCACGGAGATGCTGAAGTGACTTTCGAGAAGGAAGCAGAGAAGCGGACCATGTCTCTGGAGATAGACGGCGACGAGGACAGCACCAGCATCTCCCTGAGCCTGACGCCTACCTCCATGTAATGAAGTTCCCTCAGGTTCCATGATTCAGACAGCGATCACCTCGGGGTGATCGAAAGCCGATAGGACTCTTCGGAGAAACCCGGTGTCTCAGTTCCGAGCACCGGGTCCGAGGAGGACTTTCGGCATCGCATCCCGCATCCTGATACTGCTGACAGGGCTCGCTATCCTGGCCGCCCTGTCTCTTGTCCTTCCGGGCTGCGGCAACCAGGGCGGGGGCGACATCTTCAAGTCCGGGTTCGCCCAACCCACCGGTCCGGCCCCGGCTTTTACCACCGCCGACATCCAGCAGGTCATGGCCCGGGCTGCCGGCGAGGCCGAGCGTGTCGGTGCCAGCGCCACCGTGGCCGTCGTCACCCGGGAGGGTCAGATCGTCGGCGTCTTCAGCATGACCGGCAGCCCCACCGGTCCGGCCTTTCCCGGCGTGGCGGGAACACAGCCCTGCGACTCCGGCGGCGTCAACTGCGCCATCGCCAAGGCCAGAACGGCGGCCTTCTTCAGCTCCGTCGGCGAGACCTTCAGCACCCGGACCGCCCTGTTCATCGTTCAGGACAACTTCCCTCCCAACGTATTCAACCGCCAGGGGGGGCCTCTCTACGGCGTTCAGAACTCGAGCCTCGCCGGCTCCGATGTCCTGGCAATCTCCAACGGAATCGTACCCAATGGAATCACCGGTGTATCGGGAGGACTGGCGCTCTACAATGGCGGTTTCCCCGTTGGCGCCGTGGGCATCAGCAGCGACAAGCCCGAGCTGGACGAGCAGATTGCCCTGGTGGCTCAGCGGGGCTTGCCTCCCCACGAGTCCATCCATGCCGACAAGATCCTCATCGACGGCTTCCGGCTGCCCTACGTTACCAGCAATGATCCGGGACTGACCTCGAGTCGCACCTTCGCCGATCTGGGAGTGGCCGTGGCCGGCTCGTTCCCCTTTCCAGTTGCAGCAGCGCCGGCCCTGATCTTCCCGGCCGCCACCTTTGCTGGCGTCACGGGCGAGCTGAGGTTCCCGATCATCGACAGCCCCGCAGCGGTTCCGACGAAGCTGCTGGCCAGCGATGTAGGGCTGATCTTCCAGCAAGCCATCGCCCGGGCCGCTCAGACCCGGGCTGAGATTCGCCGTCCTCTGGGTGAGGCAGCGAGGGTCTTCGTCTCCGTCACGGACGTGAACGGCGTGATCCTCGGAGTCTTCCGGATGCCCGACGCCACCCTCTTCAGCTTCGACGTGGCCGTTCAGAAGGCCAGGACTTCGGCATTCTTCTCCAGCAACAACATCCTGGGTGAGCCCCTGACGGCCAACTTCAAGAACCTGCTCCAGATCCCTGCCACGCAGCAGATCGCCATGTCCACCCGAGGCCTGGGATTTATGGCCCAGGGGTTCTATCCTCCCGGCATCTCTGGTACGGCCGCCGGGCCGATCTTCCAGGTCCAGGACCGACTCGGACTGAAGCCCTTCGGGAACGGCATCACGGTCTTCCCCGGCGGTCTGCCGCTCTACAAGGACGGCCAACTCGTGGGGGGCATCGGCGTCAGCGGCGATGGCGTGGATCAGGACGACATCATCTGCGACTCCGGCGCCGTCGGCTTCGAGCCGCCGCCCTCGGTTTTGAGATCGGACCAGCTCTTCTTCGACAACGCCCGGATTCCCTATGTGAAGCACCCCCGGAACCCCCTCGGAGCGTCCCAGTGATGGCCACCAGATTGACTCGGGGGCTGCTGGGAGCCCTCGTCCTTCTGATGGTCCTGGCCTCCACCGTCGAGGCCGCCCGGCGTCGCCGTCCACCGGTCAAGCGAAAGCCCAGCCCCGTGGCGGAGCAGCCCGGGCCGGCACCCTCCGTCGAGAAGAGGGCGCCCGAGTCTGCCGTGGCCGATGTGAGCGGCCCCGCAGCGGAGACCCGGGACACGGTGGAAGACTCCTCCACGGCGACGGAGGCGAGCACTGCGGCGGCAGCCGCTTCGGCCAGACCCGATGTGTTTGCCCCGAAGCGTCAGATGCCTCCCAGCCGCCCCCTGGGGTGGGCTGGAGGTTCCAAAGTGCAGCCGAGTCGCATCCCGGCGACAGAGGACTTCGTACCGATCCCGGATCGGTGGCGTCTCGGCTTCCCGGACTACGCCGTTTGGCAGCGGGGCGAACCGATCGATCCTTACGGTCAGAACCTGTTGAAGGGTGACTATCCCATCGCGGGGCAGCACACATTCCTTAACTTGACGGCCATCACGGACAACGTCTTCGAGGTGCGCAAGGTGCCCACTGCGACGGGCGTCAGCACCTTTCAGCCCGGGGTGAAGCAGTTCTTCGGCAACGGCTACCAGGACTTCTTCAAATCCAACGCGATCATGAGGCTCACCCTGTTCAGCGGCAACGCGGGCTTCAAGCCATTCGACTGGCAGCTGCGCCTGACGCCGATCATCAACCTGCGGAACAAGACCGTCTTGAACGAGGTCGGGCAGCTGCTTCCGGACCAGCGTCGCGGCGTCGAGCGAACCCGGAATGACATCTCGATCGAGGAGTACTTCTTCGAGGTTCGTCTGGCTGACGTGAGTCCCAACTTCGACTTCCTGTCCGCCCGGGCCGGCAGTCAGCCCTTCATCAGCGACTTCCGAGGATTCGTCTTCAATGACATCAATCGGGGCGCCCGGGTCTTCGGGTCCGCCGAATCGAACCGGCTGAACTACAACCTGGTCTACTTCGACATGCTGGAGAAGGAGATCAACAGCGAGTTGAACACGGGACGGGACCGGGACCAGAAGGTCGCCGTGGCCAACGTCTATCGCCAGGACAGCTTCTGGCCGGGTTACACCACCCAGCTGAGCCTGCACTACAACCGGGACGAAGGAACACTCAAGTACGACGAGAACGGCATTCTTCGCCGGCCGGCGCTGATCGGCACCGTGGACCCCACAGGGGCCTCCCCCCTGGAGGTCTGGTACGCCGGGTTTGCCGGCGAGGGGCACATCGGAAGGCTGAACATCAGCCATACCTTCTATCAGGCCTGGGGAGAGCACTCCTTCAATGCTCTGGCGAACCGGAAGGTTGATGTGGACGCCCGGATGTTCGCTCTGGAACTCTCGGAAGATCGGGACTGGCTCCGGTGGAAGCTCTCCTGGTTCTGGTCCAGCGGTGACAGCGACCCCACTGACGGAGAGGCGACGGGGTTCGACTCCATCCTGGACAACCCAAACTTCGCCGGCGGCGGTTTCAGCTTCATCAGCCGTCAGGGGCTGGGACTGCTCGGCGTGTCCCTCTTCTCCCCCAACAGTCTGCTGCCGTCGATGCGGAGCAACAAGCTTCAGGGACAGGCGAACTTCGTCAATCCCGGGGTCAACATCGTCGGCATCGGGGGGGAGTTCGAGCTGACACCCAAGCTGAAGGCGCTCCTGGACGTCAACCACATTCAGTTCAACTCCACCGAGCCGATCGAGCTCTTCGTGAACCAGACCGGCATCCACAAGACCCTCGGCATCGACGTTGGTCTCGGGTTCCGGTACAGGCCGATGCTGAACGAGAACATCGTTCTCGTGACGGGGGCGAACATCCTGAACCCCCGAGCGGGCTTCCGGGACATCTTCGAGAAGGGCTCCAACCAGTTCTCGGCTTTCACGGCCCTGACTCTCACCTACTGAACTCGAGGCGGATCGCGGGATGCAGCACATCACCAATCGGAAGGAAGACGGCCGGACTGTCTGGCTGCTCTCGGCCCTGATGGCACTGGCGGTCGTCTCCAGCGCCGGTCTCGCCGCTGTTCAGGACCGGGGAGATGAGGCGGTTTCTTCAGCCCTGGCGACGGTCAGGGACGGCGGTCACGGGTCGATGAAGATGCTGAACCGGCAACCCTGGACACCGGAGGCCGTGGCGGACCTGTCGAAGCAGACCCTGGAGCAGGCCGATATCAAGAGCAAGGGGTGCGTCTCCTGTCACCAGGGCTCGGAGAAGATGCACGCCTCCAAGTCGGTCAAGCTGGGCTGCACCGATTGTCACGGAGGAGACCCGACCACCAGGGTGGAGCGGCTGGCCCATGTTCAGCCCCGGTTCCCGGAGGAGTGGAAGACCTCCGCCAATCCGGAACAGAGCTACACGCTCCTGAACAAGGAGAGCCCTGAGTTCATCCAGTTCATGAACCCCAGCGACCTGCGAGTGGCGCCGAAGACCTGCGGAACGGCGAACTGTCACGAGGAGATCGTGATGAAGGTCTCGAAGAGCATGATGACCTTGACTCCCATGCTCTGGGGCGCCGCGCTGTACAACAACGGTGCCTATCCCTACAAGGTCTACCGCTTTGGTGAGAGTTACGGCGCCGACGGCACTCCCAGGATGGTGCTCCAGAATCCGGCTCCCTCCGAGGCGGACCTGGAACGAGGCGTCCTGCCCTACGTCACCCCCCTGCCTCGCTGGGAGATCACCCAGTCGGGCAATATCCTGAGGGCCTTCGAGCGGGGCGGCCTCATCGCTCCCGAGATTGGGCTGCCGATCAGGGAGACCGCTCCGGGACGGCCGGACATCAAGCTCTCCTTCCGAGGACAGGGGACGCTGCTCAGCACGGACCCGGTGATCCTCAACCTGCAGAAGACCCGCCTGAATGATCCGAACCTCTCCTGGATGGGGACCAACGACCACGCCGGAGACTATCGCCAGAGCGGCTGCGCCGGATGTCACGTGCCCTACGCCAACGACCGGGATCCGATCCACTCCGGCCCCTGGGCGAAGTACGGCAAGGAAGGCAAGACGGCCACGGCGGACCAGGAGATCGACAAGGAAGAGTCCGGGCACCCGATCAAGCATCAGTTCACCCGGGCCATTCCCAGCAGTCAGTGCATGGTCTGCCACATGCACCAGGGCAACGCCTTCCTGAACAGCTACCTGGGCTACACCTGGTGGGATCAGGAGACCGACGGGGAGCACATGTACCCGAAGGAGCAGATCGATCCCGACTCCCGCCGGACCGCCGACGTGAACCGCCACAACCCGAACGGCGCCGCCGTCAGGGGACTCTGGGGCGATCGGGAGTTCCTGAAGACCGTGTCGGAGTTGAATTCCAAGCTGCAGCGGACCCAGTTCGCCGACTACAACGGCCACGGCTGGATCTTCCGGGCCGCCTACAAGCAGGACCGGAAGGGGAACCTCCTGGATGGCGAAGGGAAGCAGGTCCCCCACGACGACCCGGAGAAGTTCAAGAAGGCCGTCCATCTTCGCGACATCCACGCCGAGAAGGGGATGCACTGCGTCGACTGTCACTTCGAGAAGGACAGCCACGGCGACGGCAACATCTACGGCGAGATCGGCAACGCCACGGAGCTGGACTGCATCGACTGTCACGGCACAATCCAGAACAAGGCGACCCTGATCACCTCCGGCGCCGCCGCCGGTGAGGGCACCAACCTGGCAGCGCTCCGGACCCCCTCGGGGAAGCGGCGTTTCCAGGAGAGAGGCGGCAAGTTGCTGCAGCGGTCCATGGTCGATCCCGGCCTGGAATGGGAGGTGGTGCAGACGAAGGACACCATCGACCCGGCATCGGAGCACTTCAGCGAACTCTCTAGGCTAGCAAAGACCATTCAGAAGGACGGCAAGACCTGGGGGCAGGCGCCGGAGGACGAGAAGTTCCTGGCCCACGCCAACGAGAAGATGACCTGCTACGCCTGTCACAGCAGCTGGGTCACGGCCTGCTTTGGCTGCCACCTTCCCATGAAGGCGAACAATCTTCGGAAGATGCTGAAGAACGAGGGCGACAAGACTCGTAACTACACGACCTACAACCCCCAGGTGGTCCGGGACGCCGAGTACATGCTGGGAGTGAACGGCACGGTGAAGGGCAACCGGGTCGCCCCGGTCCGGTCCTCGAGCGCCGTCATCGTCGGCTCCGTCAACGCCAATCGGGAGTCCATCTACAGCCAGCAGCAGACCGTCGCCGGAAACGGCATGAGCGGCCAGGCCTTCAACACCCACGTGCCGCACACCGTGCGGGGCAAGGAGACCAAGAGCTGCACCGAGTGTCATGTCTCGGACAGGAAAGACAACAACGCCTGGATGGCCCAGACGCTACTTCTGGGAACCAACTCGGTCAACTTCATGGGCCGGTACATCTACGTGGCCGAAGAGGACAAGGGGTTCGAGGCCGTGGTCGTGACCGAGCGGGAGGAACCTCAGGCCGTCATCGGCAGCTACCTCCAGAGTCTCGCCTATCCCAGGAACTTCGAGGAGCACCAGAAGAGCCATGGTGAACTCGACGAGGCGCACCACCACCACGGCAAGAAGCTCCTGAGTTTGCAGCTCCGAGGAGAGTACCTCTATACGGCCCGAGGCAAGAACGGATTCGAGGTCTACGACGTGGCCAACGTGGACAACAAGGGGTTCTCGGAGCGTCTTGTGACGGCTCCCGTGTCTCCCCTGGGGCAGCGAGCCTACGTCGGGACGAAGGACGCCAGGTTCGTGGCCCTTCCCTCGACTCTGGCTCTCGATCCCGGGCGGCCGCAGTTCCCCCAGAACCAGGAACAGCCAATCCACCCCCTCTATGCCTACGCTTACATCGCCGACTTCGAAGAGGGACTGATCCTGGTGAACACGGCGCCTCTCGGAGATGGCGATCCGGACAACAACTTCCTCCGCAAGGCCGTGGAATTCAATCCCGGCGGTCTGCTGGACGGAGCCGTGGGAGTCACCATCGCCGGCACCCACGCCTACGTCAGCTGCGCCCGCGGGGTGGTTGTGGTCGACATCGACGATCCCCTGAATCCGAAGACGGCAGCCGTCATCGGCGAGCCTCATGTCCGGAAGCCCAGGCGAGTGGATATCCAGTTCCGGTACGCATTCGTCTGTGACGAGGCCGGTGTCCGGGTCCTGGACGTGACGGACCCGGCGAATCCTTTGCCTCTGCCGAAGGCGACGGTCCGGATGCCCTACGCCCACAACATCTATCTGGCCAAGACCCGGGCCTACGTAGCCGGGGGCAGCCAGGGTCTGGTCATCCTCGACATTGAGAGGCCCGAGCGGCCTTTCGTCGAACAGATATTCAATGACGGCGGCAAGCTCGACGACGTCCGGGACGTGAAGGTGGCCATGACCAACGCGAGCCTCTTCGCCTACGTCGCCGACGGGAAGAACGGCCTGAAAGTGCTGCAGCTCACGTCACCGAAGAAGACACCTGGCAACTTCGGATTCAGCCCCGATGTGTCGCCGGAGGTGATCGCCACCTATCACACTCACGGTCCCGCTGTGGCCCTGTCCAAGGGCCTGGATCGTGACAGAGCCGTCGACGAGAGCGGCAACCAGATCGCCATATTCGGACGTCTCGGTTCCAGGCCTTTCACAAGGGCTGAGATGGAGCGGCTCTATCGCCATGCTGACGGGACTCTCTACACCGTCAGCGACAGCCCGCCCACGAAGCCCGTCGACCCGCCCAAGGTCGAGGAGCCTGAGGAGAAGAAGGAAGAGAAGAAGTCGAAGAGGACTCGGGGCAGGCGCCGGCGGAGGTAGGAACCTGGCGTTCTATTTGGCTGCCGCGGCGACGGCGTCGAGGGCCTTGACGAATGTGGCGGAGTCAAATGCGGCCGGGTCTTCCGGGAGCTGATCGAAGAGGCCGTTGACGGCGTTTTCCATTCCGGCCAGGACGACCCCATTGGCTTCGAGAGCCTTGGAGAGGGAGTCCACCGACAGGGCGATCTGTTCGGCTGCTTGAATGCTTTCGCCGCCCAGGCCGGGCCCGGCGGCGGCGGATCCGGCCAGGAACTTCCGGGTCGTGGCGGCCTCGAGACTCAGGGTGTTGAGAGCCTTGCCCAGAGAGTCAGCCGTGGCGGCCAGGGTCTCGGCGGAGGCCAGCTTGGCTCGATCCCCGCTCTCGATGGCTTTCCTCAGATTCGCCATCCCGGCGTCGAGGGCGGCCGCCTTGCCACCATCGGCAGCGGCAGCGGCGCCCTTCAAGGCCAGGTGCCGGCCCAGGGTCTCGCTCCACATCTCCTTCAACATCTCGTCCGACGCCTTCTCGGGTCCCGCTCGCTTCGCTACCCACTGGAGAGAATCACGAAGAGACACGGCCTGCCCCACGGCCCAGGCACGGACGGCCGCCCAGTCCTTCTCGTCCTCCCAGTGAGGCGGCATGGTGGCCAGGAAGCTGTCGAACTCGAAGGCCGGGTAGGGATGTCCGGCGTCGAGCATGTCCGCGTCGATCCCGACATGGCAGGGGATGCAGGTGTCGGCCCGGATGTACATGTCCCGGGAGTCGATGGCTCCCATCCCGACGGACTTCTCCCGGGTCCAGCCCTCCTCGGAATGAATGTCGATCCACTTCTCGGCCGGCCCGTGACACTGCTCCCAGGTGTTGCCATCGGCGATGTCGAACTTCTCACCACGCCGGGTCTCCGGGGTCTGGTTGGAGTGGCAGCTCAGACACCGTTCACTCGTGTCGGCAGCGGCGATCTTCAACGCATTGGCGATGTCCTTGCTGTCCTGCTCGAACAGGACGTTGTAGCTCTTGGCGTGCTTGTCCTTCGACATCCAGACCGTGTAGGCGCTCTTCTTTCCCGCCTCCGTACCGCCATGACACTTGGCGGCAGAGCAGGAGGCCGCTCCGACGAACTTCAGCTGCGAGTCCTGGGCGGCCAGGGCTGACGAGGAGACCCCGTTGCTTCCGCCAGCCGGGGTGAGGGACTGGATGAGAGTCATGAACAGGGCGGCGACAAGGGCCAGAGCGGCAAACCTGTGGATGGGCATGGATTCCTCCGGTCGGGGGCGAGTTGACGGTCTTCAACGACCGTGCATAGTATACATGGGTGCCTGGTGTCACAGGATTCAGTTTCCAGTGGAGGAGAGTCGGGAAGAATCAACAGCCAGCTGCAGAGCCGGGAAGGGATGGGACTGCTCGACCGACCATCTCGGGCAGCGGTTCTTCTGGTCGCCCTCGCC
Source organism: Candidatus Cloacimonadota bacterium (assembly GCA_021772705.1). Classification (GTDB taxonomy): domain Bacteria; phylum Muiribacteriota; class UBA6191; order JACPRK01; family JACPRK01; genus OFTM100. The sequence goes on from JAJFLN010000321.1 coordinate 9,829, forward strand.
CTGGGTCTGTCAGCCGACGTGTGCCTCGCCCGATCCGGTCGATTCGTCTACAACTCCTTCCGGCCTGGCCGAGCACAGAAGGCTGCAGGTGTGGAGATGGCGGCCTCCGGAGCCCTGTCCCTGAAATCGGTGAAGGGGAAGCGAGTCGTGGCGGGTCAGTGGATCTGCCGGGCCGAGCGTCCGTCTGCCAGCTTCGATCTGCTGCGGCCCAGAGTGGACGCCGACGTGCCCAGGGGGACTCGTGTCTTGCTGATGGTCCGGACCGTGGATCACAGCTCCGGAGCGGCGTCGGAGTGGGTGCCCGTCACCTCTGACGCGCCGCTGCGGCTCGACAGTCCGGCGGAGGTCTTCCAGTTGAAGGTCCGTCTCGAGAGCGAATGGCCCGACAGGACTCCCCACCTGAAGAAGATCGAGATCTCCTGCAGTCGAAGCCGCGGTTCCGGTTCTCGACGCCGGAGCCGAGGCAGCTACACGGCGAAGCATCGAAACCCTCCAGGCTTCAAGGGGCCAGTGGTGAAGATGCCCCGTCCCGCCATACTGACCCGCGCCACCTGGGGCAGCTTGCCCCCCAGGGACAGGCCGGAGGATCTGCAGCCCACCAAGGTGGCGGTCCACCACTCCTGCGTTCCCAGGGCCTCTCGATGGCAGGGCGCCAGTACGATCCGGGGAATCCAGCGATATCACATGGACATCCGGGGCTGGAACGACATCGGATACCACTATCTGATCGGTCCTGACGGCAGCATCCACCAGGGTCGCCCTGAAGGAATCCGAGGGGCCCATGCGCGGCCCAACAGAGACAAGTTCGGGATCTGTGTCCTGGGGAATTTCAATAGAAGCCAGGAGGCCGTATCAGCCCCTGCCAGGAAGTCCCTGGTCGCCCTGCTGGCTTATCTGATGGGCAAGTACGGGATGTCGCCTTGGTCGATCTACGGCCATCGGGACTTTAATCCCACCGACTGCCCCGGTGACCTCTTTTACGAGCAGCTGCAGCAGGTGCGCCAGGAAGTGGGCGAGTTACTGGACCGGGAGCAAGAGAATCGCCGGAAGGCGGCCCGGACCGCGCCGGGATCGGAGTCCCGACCAGGGGCAGAGCAGGCCCGGGAGTTCCAGGCCGGAGGGGCGAGATCGGAAGGATGACGACAATGGCCGACGGGGACCGGTAAATCCGAAATCGGAGCATTGACCCATGACGGTGAACTCACTATGCTCCACTTCTGGAGGGCTCCTGGAGTCTTGTTCATGAACGAATTGGTGAGTCGCTGACGTGATGTCCGGAGTGGGTCCTGTCGACCTGGGCCAGGGAGATCCTGTCGACCCAGAGGAATTTCTGGCGGTGCCCACATTCGGGGGCCTCTCGAAGTCGATCCTCAAGAAGAACGCCGGGGCGGTGGTCAAACGCCGGTTCAAGGCCGGAGAGATCATTTGCCGCGAGGGGGAATTCGGGTCCACCGCCTTTTACATCCTCGAGGGCAGCGCCGACGTCTTCCTCTCGGCTCCTATGGGGAAGGTGCAGAGCGAGGGACGGGTCCGGAGATTCGTTCGCCGGATCAAGAGTCTTCTGACCGGAGTGAATGCCGAGGGCTCCCAGGCGGATCAGCTCATCTCGATTGATGCCCCTGTGTCCCTGACTGTCAAAAAGCCGACGGCCCGCCTGAACGAGGGTGACCTGTTCGGCGAGATGACCTGCCTCAGCCGATACCCACGGTCTGCCACGGTTCGGGCTGCCGAAGACTGTGTGGTGTTCGAGATGCTGAGCAATATTCTGTCTCAGCTCATGCGGACACCGGAGTTCAAGGACTGGGCGAATCAGGTCTATCGCCAGCGTGCTCTCGGTACGTACCTGCGCAGCCAGGCCATGTTCGAGCCCCTGTCCGATGAGGAGCTGGACTTCCTCATGGAGAAGGCCGAGCTGATCCAGTACTCCCCCGGGGAGACCATCTTCAGCCAGGGGGATGCGGCTGATTCGCTTTACCTGGTGCGGATCGGTTTCGTCCGGGTGAGTCAAAATGTCTCCGGGGGCGAGGTGGTCCTCTCCTACCTGCCCAAGGGCAGCCTCTTCGGTGAGATGGGAATCCTTCACGGGACGGAGCGAGTGGCGACCTGTGCGGCCCTCGACCACGTGGAGGTGGTTCGATTCGGAGCGGAGGTCTTTGTCGATCTTTCGAAGCGCCACGAGGAGATCCGCGCCCGGGTGGCCGGCCTGGCCGCCGCCAGGGAGATGGAGAACGCCAGACGGCTGACGGTGGCTCAGTCCGTGCCTCTGGACTCCTTTCTCGATCAGGGATTGACCGAAGCCCAGAGTTTGCTGCTCCTCGACCTGGACAGCTGCACCCGGTGCGATGATTGTGTCCGGGCCTGCGCCTCCACTCATGACGGAGTGACCCGCCTGATCCGTGACGGACTGAGGTTCGACAAGTACCTGGTGGCCACCTCCTGCCGAACCTGCGCCGATCCGGTTTGTCTTATCGGCTGTCCTGTGGGCTCGATCCGACGCAAGTCCACGCTGGAAATCGTCATCGAAGACTGGTGCATCGGCTGTGGCCTGTGTGCCAAGAACTGCCCTTACGGAAACATCAACATGCATCCCTTCGAGGTCTTGCAGGATGACGCGGCGAATCCTGGGCGCCAGAAGGCGATGACGAAGAAGAAGGCCACCACCTGCGATCTCTGCTCGGACCACGAGGAGCCAGCTTGCGTCAGCGCCTGTCCCCACGATGCGGCCATGCGAGTAAACCCCATGGAGTTCTTCGAGAACGATCTTGCTGTTCTGGCCAGGGGCTCTGCCGGCGAGGAGGAAGACCCTGCTCCTGAATGAGAAGCACAAGCCCTGGGCCACAGGGGCAATCCTCTTCACCTTCTTCAGCTCGGTGGGCTACGGAATCTACGCCGGGAGCGCCCTCAACGGGCCCACGGGGGGAACCCTCCCGGGTCTCATCTACGGAGGCCTCGCCTACCTGATGATGTTCTACTGCGCCCTTCTTGGCGTCCGACGCAGGCTGCCGGCCTGGTCGTTGGGCCGGATGTCGGGCTGGCTTCGTGGGCACATCTGGATTGGGTTGCTGACCCTTCCCATGGTCCTCTTCCACGGTGGTTTCTCGGTTCAGGGTACTCTCTCGACAGCACTCATCTGGCTCTATGGGATTGTCATGGTCAGCGGTGTTCTGGGCCTGGCGCTGCAACAGGCCCTGCCCAGAATGATGACCCATCAGATCGAGATGGAGACCATCTACGAGCAGATTCCCCACATCATCGATCAGCTCAGGTCCGAGGCCGAGAAGCTCGTGGAGAAGGCCTGCGGACCCCTGGATCCGGAGAAACGGGCCAAGGCGGAGGAAGCGGAGAGCAACCGATTCAAGAGCGCTGAAGCCCTTCGGGACTTCTACGAGCGCCGGATTGACGGCTTCATCACCAGCGAACGACTACCCCCGGAAGCCGATCTATCGATCCCGGCCCGCTCCCACGCACTCTTCGGACACCTGCGAAAGCTGGTGCCGCCGGAGGTGCAGGAGACCGTCACCAAGCTCGAGGACATCTGCGATGAGCGGCGCCAGCTGGAGTTGCAGATCAAGCTCCATCACCTGCTCCACGGATGGCTGTTCCTTCACACCCCCCTTTCACTGGCGCTTCTGCTCCTCGGGGCGACTCACGCCCTTGTGAGCCTGGTCTATTGACGCCCAAGGAACCTTTCAGAACCTCATGCCAAGACAGCGCACCACAAAGGCCATAGCCCAGCGGATCGAACTCGATTACCTCAAGAAGAGTCATCCCTTCCGCTCAGCCATGTTCTGGTCAGTCGTCCTGGCCCCGATCCTCGCGGCCCTCTGGCTCGCAGCTGTCTGGAGTTCCCAGGGCGACCGGGTGTTCCAGAGCGGTCCTGTTTCGGAGAAACACGCCCTGTTCGCCGACGACTGTCTGCAATGTCATGTGCCCTGGGAGGGCACCCCCGATACCAAGTGCCTGCGATGCCACACCGTGGAGATCCATCAGCCCGTCGAGCGATTCACTCCCTCCTGTGTCGGATGCCACTTCGAACACAAGGACCGGTCGCTCCTCTCCAAAACCAGTGACCGGCACTGCGCTCAATGTCACAAGGACCTGAAGACCACCGGCGGTGCCTCCGAGTTCGACGACTCCATTGTTAGCTTCGATAGCGGCCACCCTCAGTTCGATGTCATCGCTGAGAATCGATCGGACCCGGGCTCGCTGGCCCTGAACCACGCCGCCCACATGAAGCCAGGTTTGGAAGGCAAGGACGGCAAGGTCACCCTGAGGTGCGAGTCCTGTCACGTGGCGGATAGCAGCGGCGGCTACATGCTGCCTGTCAGCTACGAGAAGCACTGCAAGGATTGTCATCCTCTCGAACTGGGGATGATCCTTCCCGGGGAGGTCGTGCCTCACGAAGAGATTCAGGTCGTCGATGGCTTCGTCCGGGGTCGGCTGGCTCGCTTGGTGGCGGAGAAGCCGGAGCTCCTCCAGCAGGCTGCTGGAGACGGGGACGGCAACAGCCGCCGCAGGCGTCGCCGCCGTGGTCAGTCAGAGCCAGAAACAGCCGTCACCACCGACGCCTGGTTGAAACAGCAGATCAGCGGTGTCGAGGCCATCCTCTGGAAGAAGGGTTGCGGCACTTGCCACGATCTAGTCGGCAAGCCAGAGCTCCCCCTGATCTCGCCCACTAAGGTTCCTGACCGATGGTTCGGTCACGCATTCTTCGCCCACAAGAGCCACCGGGCCCTGACATGCACCGCCTGTCACACCGAGGCTGGGACGAGCAAGAAGTCCTCTGACGTGCTGCTGGCTCCCATTCAGACGTGCCTGACATGTCACTCCAAGACTGGCGGGGCACAGTCGGCATGCTCCCAGTGTCACACCTATCATCGCCGTCCCGATGTGATCCGTCTCGAGGGCACCATGGGTATCAATCCCCTCAGAGTCGGGAAGTGGGACGAGTTTGACCAGAGTGCGCCTGCCGAAGCTCCTGTCACCGGCCCATGACCTGGAACAGCCTCCACGAGTTCGTCGCCGCCCTGAAGAGGGAAGGAGAGCTGGTGGCCATCGACACGCCGGTCGACTCGCGGCTGGAGTTGGCTGAGATTCATCGCCGGGTCATCGCCGCCGGGGGGCCTGCCCTCCTGTTCCGGAGAGTGAAGGACCGCCCGTTCCCGGTGGTAACCAACCTCTTTGGGTCCCCTCGCAGGATCGAGCTGGCTTTCGGCCCCAGACCGCAGCAGTTCATCCGGGACCTGGTCCATCTCGCCGAGACGATGCTGCCTCCGACCCTGGGAAAACTCTGGCAGGCCCGGGATGTCCTGATCGACGCCGCCAGGGTCGGAATGGCCCGGCGCTCAACTGGTTCCGTCCTCGAGTGCCACCGGATGCCTCCCGGGCTGACGGATCTACCGGCCACGGTCTCCTGGGAGAAGGATGGCGGTCCCTTTCTCACTCTCGGTCTGGTCCACACCGAGCTGCCTGGTGGTGGAAAGCCGAACCTGGGCCTGTACAGGATGCAGGTCCATTCCGCCGACACGACGGGCATGCACTGGCAGATCGGAAAGGGGGGTGGCTTTCACTATCACGCCGCGGAGGCGGTCGGTCAGCCCCTGCCCGTGACCGTCACGCTGGGAGGCCCACCGGCCCTCATTCTGGGCGCAATCGCGCCCCTGCCCGAAGGGCTGCCGGAGTTACTGCTGGCCTCCCTCGTCCTGGGACGTCGTCTACCCGTCGTCCATCGGGAGGGACTGCCTCACCCGTTGATTGCCGAGGCCGAGTTCGCCCTGGTAGGAGAGGTCCAGCCCAGAGAGCGGCATCCCGAAGGTCCCTTCGGCGACCACTATGGCTACTACTCGTTGAAGCACGACTATCCCCTGTTCCGATGCCGCGAAATGTTCCATCGCCGGGACGCTATCTTCCCCGCCACGGTGGTGGGCAAGCCCAGGCAAGAGGACTTCTTCCTTGGCGACTACTTGCAGGAACTGCTGTCGCCCCTGTTTCCGCTGGTCATGCCCGCCGTGCGGGATCTCTGGTCTTACGGCGAGACCGGTTATCACTCCCTGTCCGCCGCGGTGGTCCAGGAACGCTACTGGATGGAAGCCATGGCCAACGCCTTCCGGATACTGGGAGAAGGGCAGCTGTCGTTGACGAAGTTCCTGATCGTCCTCGACGCTCCCATGGATTTGAAGGACTTTCGTGCCGTCCTGACTCACGCCCTGGCGCGCGTCAGGTGGGAGCGAGACCTGCATGTATTCGGGGAGCTGTCCATGGACACCCTCGACTACGCGGGACCGGAGGTCAACAAGGGCAGCAAGGGAGTCCTGCTGGCTCTTGGCGACCCGTGTCGGGACTTGCCTGAGGGATGGAGCGGCCAGCCGCCGGCAGGAGCTGTGGAAGCGATGCCCTTCTGCCCAGGTTGCCTGGTGGTACAGGGCCCGGCATTCGCCGACGAACCGGACTATCCGGAACGCTTGCTGAAGGAGCCCTCCCTCGAGTCCTGGCCCTTGATTGTTCTCGTGGACCAGGCCGGCCAGGCCAGTTCGAGCGCCATCAACTTCCTCTGGACCACCTTCACCCGGTTCGAGCCGGCGGCGGATATCCACGCCCGGGCATCGACAGTTCGCCGGAATCACATCGCCTACGAGGGTCCTGTGCTCATCGATGCCCGGATGAAGCCCTCCTATCCCGAGGAGCTGTTCTGCGATCCCGAGACGGCCGGCACTGTGGGGCGCCGATGGACGGAATACTTTCCGGATCGGGAAATCGAGATGGGCTCCAGCGACCAGGCCCATCTGATCTGACGTCCGGGTGCAGCTTTCTCGTGATCTTGCTCTAGGCAGAGATCAGGGGACACACGACTGGACCCGAACTCGCCAGGCGAATCTGTTGGGTCGGGTGATCTCTCGGAGTTCGGGTCCAGTCGTGTGTCCCCTGATCTCCGAACCATGAACGGATGACGGCTGCGCCACCCGTTCGTGGTCCCTTCGACCTGTCTGCCTGTGATAGGGTCTGACAGTTCAAGCTCGACAGAAAGGAGACGCCTCGTGATAGCTGATTGCCTACGATTCTCGATGATCTCGGTTCTTGCCCTCTGCCTGACTGTGCTGACTGCGGCGACGGGGTATGCCTTCGAGCCGGCACCTGTGGCCCAGGGCGCCAACGGCGCTGTCGCGGCGGATCATTCCATGGCCTCCGCGGCCGGCGTGGCCATACTTAAGTCCGGGGTAAATGCGCTGGATGCGGCTCTGGCGGCCATGCTCGCCAACGGCGTGGCCCATGCATCGGGAAATGGCATCGGTGGTGGCGGTTTCATGGTCT
>JAJFLN010000322.1 GCA_021772705.1 Candidatus Cloacimonadota bacterium
GAGTGTGAAGTTCGAACAAGAAGCACGTGAGCAATCGACCTTTTGTGATCGTCGCTACCTCGAGACGTGCTCGGGGAGTGGAAGTCAGACAAAGTAGGCGTTGCCGCGTGCCCGTGAGTCCGGTAAGCGATGTCTAACGTCTAGAATCAGCTGCGAGGTCAAGGGGTGATGCCGGAGCGAAGCGGAGGTGTCGCCCCGGTCTGGCGCGTCGGCTGCGACAGCAGCCGGCGTGACAGATGAGATCGTCTGCTGCATTCTCCTGTTATCCCGAGTTGGACGGAGGGCTATCGGACGTTGCACGGAGGAAGCGGCACGGGAGCAGCCACTACATGCACCGTCCCGAGGTGCTAATTCATTGGGTTGTGAGGAGGGCGACGTCGTCCGCCGCGTACGCGCGGCGGACGCCTGGAGCCCGGGTTCTAGTAGGCGGTACCTGCTATACTCAGAGCACAAACCGAATCTGATACTCCGACGGAGTAGTACACACCACCGTTCGCGGAGGCAAGTCACATGGCTTCGTTGAATTCACAACCTAGCACTCGAGGTCAACGTCGAGGCTTTTACTGGCAGGACTGGTTCGCGGCATGGACGATGCTTAGGTGCGTAGTGGAACCTGCGGAGGGAATTCTGGCGGTAGAGGCTGAGGCTGCCGGGGCACCGCATGTCGACGACATCGTCATTCAACGGCTCGACCGTGTCATCTATCAGCAGCTCAAGCATTCCGTTCGAGAGGAGCCACGAGTCACAGGCAGCCAGCTCTTCGTCGGGTCGCCGGACAAACCGTCACTTCTTGCCAAGCTGTTCAGGGGATGGAAGGAGGTTAGAAGGAACGCCACGGTTCCCGTTGAGATTCACCTCGTCAGCAATGCGCGCGCATCCTCAGACTGTAGAAATGTGCCACTTTCTCCGCTGGACTTTCAGCGCCGATTCATGGAACCTGCTCGTGTTGGGCCATGGCCGCCCACTACGGACCTTGCCGATGTCGTCCACGCGCTGCAGGAGGCTCTCGGGACTTCCGACATGGCGGTCATCCGCAGCTTTCTGGCCGCTCTTCATTTTCACTTCAATGCGATTGATGAAACCACGGTCCGATCGGAAGTCAAAGAGCTGCTCCGTCGGCATCTTCGACCGAGAGGAACTCTGCAGCAAGAAGCGGATGCATGGGCGATGCGTGTGTATGAACTCTCCACCCGCCACAGCCTCTCAACTCCTCTGTCGCGGCAAGACATAGATCGCGAACTGAGGCTGCTATTTGGTGTAACTGAGATTGTTGAACATCGTCTTGCGCTGCCGGAGCACCACATTCCCCGTCCCACAGTGGTGAAGGAGATCCTTCGGCAAGTTCCCGAGGTTAAGGACGGGTATCTCTTGGTCACGGGCCCACCAGGCTGCGGAAAGACCACTCTGGCAACGTGGATCGCAAACCAACATGATACTCAGGTCTTGATGCGCTATCATGTGTTTGATCCGAGTCGAGCGTCGGACCTGGAACGTCAAGGGCGTGCCTCAGCCCTAGAGTTCGTAAGAACAATGTTCGATGTGCTTGCGAAGCGATTTCCCGATGCTGTTCGCCCACGCGCACCAACAGAGGAGCGGCTGCCTGAGGCCATTGGAGTGCTGAGAGAGGAGCTTGCTAACGTGGCAAAGAGTCACAGCGGCATGGTCCTCGTCGACGGAATTGACCACGTAGTTCGTTCTGGTCTCGAACGCGGCGCACTCTTTGATGCGCTTCCGCGGCCGCTGGCTCCGGGCGTCGTCTTCGTGCTGTTCGGGCAGCCCAATTGGGAGTACCCACATTGGCTTCAAAAGGTGCCTAAGTTAGAAATGCCGCCGCTGCAGAAAGGTGACACTAGAGAGCTTGTCTTAGGGCGTCTTGGCTGGAGTCAGGCAGATGAAAGTGCGGTCGTTGTCGCCGACCAGCTGCATGAGCGTTCCGGCGGAAACCCTCTGTCGTTGTTCTACAACCTCTCCTTGGTGGACGCGCTTGGGTCAACCGCAGCAGATGTGTTGCAGGCTCTTCCTGAGATAGAGTTCTTTGGTGGAGCGCCGCATCAGGAGTACGAACGGCTCTTCGGCGATCTGCAATCGGTGGTTGACTTCCCGAATGCTTCAGCGTCGTTGAGCCGCGAGATATTCGCGTGCCTTGCGGTAGCTCAGGCTGCTGTAACGGCCAAACGCCTATGTAGGGCCTGCCGATTCTCCGATCTGAGCGAGCGTCAGGCAGCTGATCTTCTCGAGAGCTTGCGTCCGGTGATCGTCCAACGGGAGCCGGGCTGTTTCAGATTGTTTCACGATGACTTTCGTCGCTATGTGGAGGAGCAGATTTCCGAGCGCGAACTCACGGCTGCTCACGGTCGCTTCGGAGCTGCTCTGAAAGGTGATTGCCAGGGAAATGAGTTCGCGGCGTTGGCTGAGCATCAGTGGCTAGCAGGAGATTACGAGGGTCTCTCGTCTCTGGGGAGCGCCCACTGCTTGGTCGATTGGTTCAAAGAAGCTTCCGCGGAAACGGTAGCAAACGTACATCGGTTTGCGTTGGCAGCGGCGTTTCGTCTTCATGATGATTTGGCTGTGATGCGAAACGCGTTGGCTGCCTCTAGAGTTGCTGAGGTGGCGGATTCGGACTTGTCCCTAGCCTGGATTTCCACGGAGGGTAATTCGCCTAACCCAGGGGCGATTGCGCGCTGTTGCTGTCATGCCGTGCTTGGCGGCGAAGTCGGCACTGAGCGTGAGATCTGTCGCGGCCTCGCCTAATCATCGGTGGTTAGGAG
>JAJFLN010000323.1 GCA_021772705.1 Candidatus Cloacimonadota bacterium
ATCTCAGTCACATGCTGACCCACGAATCTCTATGCCGCAACACACTGATCACCCCCCAACACCGACAGCTGGAGATCATCCGAAGCGTTCCCGTGCGCTCCGTAGGCGATCCAGACCCCGGGCCAATTGCCGCTGGAGAAAAGGTGGTGGCCTCACTTCGGTCGAAGGTCTACGAGTTCTTGCAAGAACACTACAGTCACATTCTTGCCGTAGAGATGGAGGGCTATGGGTTCCTTCGATCGGCAAGTCGTGCGTCCCCAACCCAAGCCATTGTGGTCCGAGGTATCTCCGACTTGTTGGCCGAAAAGCAAAAGGCAGACGAGAGTGGTTCGCAACCGCTCGCTGCAGCAAGAGCGGCAGCGTTTGCTGTCCAACTGCTCAGTAATTACATTCTTCCTGGTGCAGTCACCGTCACGTCGAGTGGCCCCGCCAAGTCAAGTCACTCACTGACCGAGGGTGCGACAGGCGAGGGCTATCGCCTCAGCTTCAAACAGCTGGACGGGACCTCCCGAGGCGGAGTGTTGGAGATACAGAATGCGGAGAACCTCACTTCAGAGAGCATAGTCACCCACGTCGGGCGCCTCAAGTCTGTGATTGCCAATGATCAGAGCTGGAAGGAGCTTGATGTTGTCCTTCACGCACCCAAAGCAGCGCACTCCACCCCTTGTGATAGACGCCGAACCGTGGTGGACGCCGTAGAGGTGGCGACAGCTACCCAGGAACAGCTATTGGCGCTGCTAAGAACCGTGCTCAATATCGATGATCAGTCGTGGGCGATTGCAGTGTTAAGGCTATACGAACTCGAGACACAATACCCCATCACTATTTGCCAAGTAGAGCATTGGGACCTGGCGGTGCAAGACAGCAATGGTTCGGTCCTTCGGAGGTGCAAGTTTGCCGCCGATGCTGAGTCGTCTTTGCGCCACATCGCACGTGATGTAGGCAAGACCGGTATTGACCGTTGCGACATCGCGTTTCCTGAGTGGGCAGCAACAAGAGGAGAGGTTTCCGAGCAACTCTTCTTGTACGCCTTGAAGCCGGATAGTCAACAGCCGTATGGAATTGTGGCTCTTGAACAGTGTGGATTTCAAGGGATCGAGGCAAAGCGGCACTCGGGGGACTGGAACGGGTAGGGCGGGTCCCTAGTCCTAGTGGAGAAGTGAGTGCCAATCCACTCCACCGCTCCCGACCGTAGGCGCACTTGATACGCGCGCACTCCCGCATGAAGTGACTTCGGTGACGATGTCTGTACGGGGTAACTGTCGCGAAGCAGTTTCCATTCCAGGCACCAAGGTCCTCTGTAGCAGCGTTGAAGTGTCCTCGCCCATTCGTGCCTCTACACAACAGACGAAGGAACCTCCCGGATCCGACAGCCTACTCCATCGCAAGGTCGATAACAGAAGAATGCAGCAGACGATCTCATCTGTCACGCCGGCTGCTGTCGCAGCCGACGCGCCAGACCGGGGCGACACCTCCGCTTCGCTCCGGCATCACCCCTTGACCTCGCAGCTGATTCTAGACGTTATCGACCTTGCTACCAGAGGTCAGGTTCAGCGGGGCTCTTACGCCCAGAAGCCGGCCTGGGTCAGGCCTACTCCGTGGCCTGACCCAGTAGAGCAGCGCCTCAACTCCGTGTTGCCTCCAGATATCGTCTGGCGTCAGCTGCGAACATGTCGATGCCTCAGTCTCAACGACTCTGCTCTTGATTGGGACTATGGAGGAGGACCTCTACGGCTCTGCTCACTTCTTGCTCGCGAGCACGTTCTATCTTGCGCCAATCCACCTTCTCTCCGTCCGCTAGCCCGCGTTCCGACAGCACGACATCGGGCGTAACTGGAGTCAGCGTCCGGCCCGGACCGGGGGACGTCCTCAGAATCGCAGTCGGTACAGTCAGCACAACGTGTTCCCCGATCATCTTCGGTCTCGTCAGTGTGCCGAAGCCACCGGTCGAGTGGCCCACGACCTTCCCACGCCCCACGCTCTGGAGGATGGCAGCAACTAGCTCCAGCCCCTCCTTTGTCTGCCCACTAACCAAGGACACCAGCGGACCAGAGTAAGTATGTGACCGTGCCGGATGAAACAACCCGATGCACATCGTCATCTCGACCGGTGTCGGCTTGATACAGAGGTGTCCCGGGTCCTACGAACATGCTCACAACCGATTTCACAGTACGCAGATCCCACCCCAAGCCACCCCTCAGGTCGAGAATCAAACCGGAGACTTGATCCGCCGCCGCCCTTGTGAGTGCTATGCGAAGGGGCTCGAGTAGACTATCGTGGATGTAGCTGAATCTCAGGAGCCTGATGCTGTTCCCTAGTTCCCTCACCGAGACCCAAGGCACCCTGATGACATCTCGGGTTACAGAGATCTGCTCGAAATGCCCCGCCTTCTTTCGAACAAACAGCTTCACTGGACTGCCCACGTTACCCCTCAGTGCTTTGACAGCCCCAGCAACATCAGCATTCGAGAGGGGCGTAGCGTCGACAGCACAGATCCAATCACCCGCGTCCAGATTCGCGGCCGCGGCCGGCGTGTCTGGCATGACCTTCTTGATGATCACGACATAGCTCTCGATCGATTCCCCGCCGTCAGGCCAAGCCCATTCCACGGGTGCCTCGCTGATCCCGATTAGGATTCCCAGTCCACCGAACTTACCCTTGTTGCTTGCCGACGAGGTTCTGGGCTGAAGCCGCTTGACCGATGCAGGTCCGCGGACTTCCTCCATACGGTGATCGTAGCGTGTCCGGTGCCGTATGCAGGTCACGCCCGTGGTCGCCGCTATGGATTGATTCAGCCGTTCGCAAATCCCTGAGAGCGTGTCTTGCTGCAGGTCGCTGTCTTCCAACCCAACGCTCACCGCCCTGTTCAAGATGACTCTTCTCGTGATCCGCAACTCCGCGTCGGAGTCCAGCGTGGCTGCGCTCGGCACCTTCTCCCGGGCCTCACACACGCCAAGCAACACGAGAACTGCGGCGAAGACGAAGACCTGGGTCACCTTCCCACGATTCACTACTCCCGAGGGAGGGGCCCCCATGAACTTAACGCTGCGTGCGGCCTGTTTCACAGACGTCAACAGCAGACTCACCATTGGATGTCGCTCTCGATTGTTCCATGCTTGAAGGCAATCACAACAAGCAAATGCGACGTGCCCGAAACAAGCCGTGCATCAGGCGCTCTTCTTTGTCGCCGCCGGTCTGCGTGGAGGACGTGACACTAAGCGATCAGGATGCTGGCGTTCCCGCGACTTCAGACTCTCAAAAATCCGGACCAGGTCGAAGTCGAACTCCTTCGCGTGGCGCCGACGCTCAGCCCGCACTTCCTCTACGATGGGGTCTTTCCACATGCTGTAGCCTCCGGTAGCTCCTCGGGGGTGCAAATCGACGGCGGTTCATATCCACTAGCGCGAGAGACTGACTCGATCCGCACCCGAATGTGAGCGTTGGCGATGTGAGCGCAGTTCCAAGTGAGCAAGAACGCCATTCCATGCACCGTAGCTATCGCAACGTGCGCTGCGTCCTCCGGCTCACTCGGGGGGATTCCCGCGTCGTCTATGTACTTTTGCGCAAGCTGCCTGGCCTCGTCAGTCGCCTCCAGAACTGGAATCCGCTCCAGAAACGCAAGTCGACGGGCAGCTGCTTCGGCATCCCCAGCCGACGCCTCAGCCAGCACCAGCTCCGAGCAGAAAAGAGCATACCGCTCCCGCTGATCCTGCCACCACTCGGCCGTGATCTGCTGATGCGCCGCAACGACCAAATCGCGACTCGGCCGCGACGCCAGGTAGCTAACCACAGAAGTCTCAAGATAAATGGTTGGTTTCATGCTGATAGGAGCGACAGCCAGCCCCCCAAGCCTGTCTCTCACCGCGGATCCTATCATATGCAGCTCCAAATCGAAGACTCCCTCGACTCCCTCAATCCGATCGAGCACGGTGCTGCCCCTGCCTCTCGAGAGGTCCAGTTGCCTCCACCGAACCCGTACTGGGGGAATCCCCGTCGGCCCTCTCTTCTCGCGGCGCTCGAACCTGGTATTGGTCTTTCGTCGCCGGCCCCTTCGGGTCCGGCTCGCGCGGCCTTCGGCCGCCTGTGCCAGCCGCTGGGTCTCCGAGTTCCTTGCCCAATCTCGTCTGAGAGTTCATACCACGACCACGGCAACGCCTCCAGATGCCCGCGGCCGCTGCAGACAGCGCAAGTCGATAACAGAAGCATGCAGCAGACGATCTCATCTGTCACGCCGGCTGCTGACGCAGCCGACGCGCCAGACCGGGGCGACACCTCCGCTTCGCTCCGGCATCACCCCTTGACCTCGCAGCTGATGCTCGACGTTAGACATCGCTTACCGGACTCACGGGCACGCGGCAACGCCTACTTTGTCTGACTTCCACTCCCCGAGCACGTCTCGAGGTAGCGACGATCACAAAAGGTCGATTGCTCACGTGCTTCTTGTTCGAACTTCACACTC
>JAJFLN010000324.1 GCA_021772705.1 Candidatus Cloacimonadota bacterium
TACCTGGCCCAGGCTGAAGGAGAATTCCGATGGGTCCGATGACCGGGAGTCGCCTCCGGCCCCGTTCCTTTGCCAGATCAAGCTGACTCATCCCGGGTTGCCACCGCCCTGGCCGGGCCGCCTCATCTCGGTGTTCCTGAGGCATTCCTCGGAGCAGACCGTTCGCAGCTACGCCGATCCTTCCTCCGAGAAGTACCGGCCTCTGCAGGAGGAGATCGACACGAGCCACTGCCAGCCCATCCGGGACGTGGGGCTGCCGGCAGCCCCGCACTCGGGGAACGACGGGCCGGAGGACCAGCTGGATCCCTTCGAGCCTGTCGCGCTGCTGCAGACTGTTCCGGATCTACGTTCCATCTTGGGTCACTGGAGCACGGATCAGGAGGGGTTGCTGGCGCAGCTGCTCTGTCCCGGACAGTACGGCTATGGACTGGAGGCGCCCAACGTGTTCTACCAGGGGGGCCAGCCGTCCTTGATCCAGAATCCCCACGACCCGGAGTGTCAGGTCTGCGGGGCCGCCCTGCGATTCCTGTTCCAGTTCGGAGACATCGTTCCCAAGGTCCAGCTCGCCGACGCCGGAGTGGTCTACGTCTACGGATGCGATGATCATCCTGAGGTCTGCCGCGGGTTCCTCGATTCCCATTGATTACCCGTCGGCTCTCTCCTTTCCTTGCTGGTGGCGGCGGACTGCAGGCTGTAATCTGGAGACTGCAGTTTCGAGGCGAGTGTCCTCGAAGGGCCACCGGTACTCCGATCCAGGAGACAGTGAGCTGTCGCCGGGAGGGAATGGAAGATGACCGCACAGACCGCAATCGCAGCCAGACGCTTGCTCAGGCATTCGACAGGAGGCGTTCTCTCCACCCTGTCGGCCGAGATGGAGGGGCACCCAGTCGGGTCTGTCGTCCCCATCGTTCTCGACGGCCGTGGACGCCCTGTCGTTCACATCAGCCGGCTGGCTCAGCACACTCAGAACCTCGCCGCCGACCCCCGGGCGTGCATCACCCTGGCGGATCGAAGCCAGGACGTGGACGTGGCCGCCCGGCTGATGTGGATCTCCACCGCCGAGCCTCTCCCGGAGGACGAGGTGCCCAGCGCGGTGCGGCGGTTTCGATTCCGCTTCCCCGGTTCCCAGGAGCGTCTGTCCCTGCCTGACTTCCATTTCATGCGTCTGATTCCGAAGAAGGCGCGTTACGTCGGCGGTCTGGGGCAGGCGACCTGGATCAACTCCGAACGGTTGCTGAGGAAGAACCCATTCTACTCTGATGAGGCCGGCGTGGCGGCCCGGCTCATCGGGGACAACGGTCCTTTCCTGCGTCGCTACTTCCCCACCACGGCGAAGCCGCTGAAGGCAATCCCGGAGGTGGTCTCCATCGAGGCCGACGGAATCGAACTGCGGCTGGGGGAGAACCTCCTGACGGTGGACTTTCAGGGCGACGTAGTTGCCTTCGAGCAGCTCGAGGCGGAGCTGAGGCGCGGCGCCGTCACGGCCCTTAGAGACTGACTCAGACCGGGAAGCCCAGCCTCTTCCTGAGCATGCTGGCCCCCTTCTTGACCTTGGGGCTGCCATCTTCCAGCATGTAGCGGGTGAGGGTCTCGATCATGATCCGTCTTTCGGTCCAGAACTGGCTCGAATCGCTCTCGACTTGCCGTCCCACCTCGTCCAGCAGATCCGTGAAATACTTCTCATCGACCCAGTACGCCCCGTCACCCTCGTCGACGATGCGCCGGACGTAACCGCCGGTTCCCAGGATGTCATCCAGGGCCTGGGCCGCTCTCCGATCCTGGGGGCTCTTCTGGAGTGTCTCGAAGTTCCGTGCCAGGGCCTCCACGTCACTGTGACGTCGGGACGGGTCGCGTTTGGGGCGGGGAGGCATGTCCAGTTCCACGGAGGTGACTTCTCCGAACCGCCCTGCCGCGTCCCAGACGGCGTCGCACTTCGGGGCGGCCTGTCCGACACATTCCAGCGTCTCCTTCAGAGCCGCCAGTCCCGACTCCAGATGCCCGAATTTCCCTCCTAGGGAGTCCATCATGCTCAGCACGGAGCTGCCCTTCTTCCGCTTCGCGGCCCGGGTGCCCGAGCTGTTCACGAGCCCTCGAGCCAGGGCGGTGGCGATCTCCGCATCGCCGGGGAACTGGCGGGCCAGGACTCGAAGCCGGGGTAGCAGATCCAGCAGCCGCTCGTCCTCTTCAGCCTCGACAAAGCAGGTGAGGGCGACCTCCGAGGCTCTGGCCACCGGGAGGGCCACATCCCGCAGTTTCTTGTTGCGGGTTACCAGACCAAACATGTCATGGACGATGCTCGATATCTTCACCCAGTCCATCTGGGGTTCCGGGTCGTTCAGGGCCATCAGCGCCTCCAGGGCGAGAGCCATCTGGATGGAACCGGCCGGGGAGGGGGTCTGCTCCAGAAGGCTCTTCAGCCGATCCAGGGCGGCCCAGGCCTCCTTCAGTTTCCCCGCCTCCGCTCCGAGACAGACCTGATCAGCCAGGGCTTCAGAGTGGGGGCCTATCGACTCCTGCCGCCAGTCGGCGGGGACAGTCGCGAAGAGGGCCATGACTTTCCCGTGAAGCTCCCACTTGTTTCGCTCCGCCAGCGCTCTGGCGGTAGTACAGGCCGAGGAGGCGGCGATCCTCCAAGCCAGGGCGGGGTCGCGGGCATGCTCCGCCAGCCCGATGGCCAGCCTCAAGACATCGACGGGATCCTTCTTCCCCTGGGTCTTCGCCAGGGCTACGAAGGCCTCGTATAGACAGGTCTGACAGGCGTCCTCTAGCCGATCCCAGCTCGGATCCTGAGCCAGCAAGGCGGACAGTCGAGCCTCGATCACATCGAGTTTCTCTGCCCGGGCCAGGATGGGAACCAGATCCGTGAACAGGGTGAAGGCTCGAGTTCGATCCTCTCCTTCGGCCTCCAGAAACGGGGCGAGACTCTCAACAGTCTGCTGGATCTGGAAGCCCGCTGCGGACGGTACCGAGGATGACCCGGCCAGATTGCTCACGATGTCGGCGGTGCGCTGATCCAACTCCTCCAGGGTCGGCTCCGATACCGGGACGGTGTCGACTGATTCCGCAATCTCCTCCCGTGGCGTCTCTGTTGTCAGGGGAGCCTCTTCCGCGACGGCTTGCACTTCCTCGATGAGCTGGGCTTCTCCGGCCGGTGCCCCCGGAGCCTCGACATCCTCGGTTGCGACCTCGCCGACCGGCGGGGAGTCGACTGTGGGACTGGCTTCCGGTTCCTCGGGCTCCGCAGGGGCGACGACGGCAGCTGGATCCTCTGCGGCGGGTTGAGTGACCTCAGGAGCTTCAGGCCGGGGCGCCACCTTCGCCGCTGAACTGGCCTGGCGGCCTCGAAGCCACTGCCGGACTCGCTGCATGCAGGCCGTATGCTCTTCCGGCGTGATCTTCAACAGTTTCCCGATAGCCTCGATGATCCGTCTCTCCCCTGGAGAGATGATCCCGTCGACGAGAACCAGGCAGAGGCACTTCTCGTGAAGCCGTGTTCGCGAGAGGGGGCGAGAGGAGCCCAGCTTGCCCGCGGCGAACCGGTCTTCCACCGAAGACTGCAGCTTATGTTTCAGTTCGTCGGGCAGGCGGAAACCGCGCTGGATCACGTCGATCAGCTTCCGTTCGCCGGCCGAGATGGTCCCGTCCAGGAGAGCTTCCTCGAAGACGAGGGCCAGCAGCCGCTGGGGGCTGAACTCCGTCGCTGCCGCAGGCCTGGGAGGACGGCCGCTCTCGGTGGTGGAATCGTCGCTCACGGTGTCACAGTCTAACCCATTCCCCATCCGCGGATCCTTCAGCTCACGGGATCCGGGGACCCACGACTGGACCCGAATTCGCCGTCGGCTGCCAGGCAGCGCGGATACCTCATCCCCCGGAGAAGATTACTTCTCCAGCTGCTCTCTCAACGCGTCGGCCCGCCGCCGGGCCTCCGCGGCTCGAAGTCTGAGTTCGGAGCGGCCCTCCTCCTGCTCAGCCGTGGCGCCCGGCTCCGATGGCGCCAGACTCGTGGCCAGATCGTAGGCCTTCAGCGCCTCATCGGTGCGTCCCGTTCTCTCGAGCAGCCGCCCCTGAAGCAGGGCGACGTCCAGGACCATGAGCGGCGGGTCAGCCGCTGATCCGCTGGATGTGTAGCCCGTCAAGACCTCCTCGTAGTCCGACAGGAGACGATCGGTCAGGGAGTCGTACTTCTGACCCGATGGCTTCAGAGCCCTTCCCTCCCAGTGGAGCACCTGAGGCAGCACCACCAGCGAGCCCTCGTCGCCGGGGTAGAGGACCAGTTCATGGACGCCGTCGGAGTCCAGATCCTCGAAGTAGAACCCTTCCACGCTGGTCTCCAGTGCTGGAGTGTCCAGATCCCTTTCGTGAAGGGACCAGATCTGCAGCGGTCCCCGGCGCGAGTCCCGGGACGTGGCCCAGTGAATGGCCAGGGCCAGACTGTTGCCGGGGCCGTTGGCGTCCAAGGAGAGGCCGTGTATTCCGATGGTCTTGCGAGTCCGGCTCAGGGCGGTTGTCATCTCCTTGCCTGTCTGACCGGTCAGGAGAAGGCGGCCCGTGCGGGGTTTCCAAGCCGATGCCTCGCTGCTCTCCTTCACTTCGTCGAGAATGACGCAGGCGGCCCAGAGCTTCTTCGCCGCATCGCGGTGGGCCACGGCGGCGACCATGACGGGAACGGCTGTCATCGCCGGTGTGCCCGGCAGGGTCCCCTTCGGGACCAGTTCACTCATTCCAGGGAGCTGAAGGAACTTCTTCCGCGGAACGGGCCGGCCCGACACAGGCGGCGAGAGAAGACCAACCAGGTAGATCAGACCGAGCAGGGTCGTCAGACGGGACTGGCGAGGCATGCAACTTCTGGGCGTGGAAACCGTCAACTCTGGAAGTTCCACTCCACCATACCGGAGGTGTTCTCGATCAGCCTCTTGTCGTAGCTTCGGAGTCCCAGCAGCTTGTACCAGGTAGCGTTGAACAGGTCGATTCCGGCCTTGTTCGTCCGGCGGCCGAACTGATCCCGGCCCTTCTCCGCGGCCGGACGCCCTTCGGCTGTCTCCCAGTAGGCATCCTTGGTGTTCCAGGGACCCACGTCGAGGACGGGACAGCTGCTGCCGCGGCCATTGGCCAGGTAGACCACGGCGACGTTTCGCTTCAGGGCCTTCCGGGACGGCAGCGCAGCGCCCTCCATCCACTTGCCGATCTTGACACCTGACGCGGTCGTGCCTCCGATGAGTCCCTCGGCGGTGGCCCAGACACGATACTTGCGCTGCCCCGCCGTGGCCTGGGCCGGACCGGAGGAGTTGCTGCTGCCGCTGCCCTGGAGGGTCGTGCTAGTACCATCGCCCTGAGTCGCACCCCGGGCTCCCATGAGTGCAGCCAGGGGATTGAAGGGAGCGTCGGCCTGATTGCCCGTGTCCCCGGATCGATTCGTGCCAGCGGCTGGGTCCGGTGCATTCACGGCAGAGGAGGAACTGGCGCCCAGCGCCGGGGCCAGTCCCGAGGTAGCTGCCTGCTGGAGGGGGCCGGTGCCCGCGCTGCCTGTCGAGTTGACCGGCGCTCCGGGCCCCGTGTCTCTTGCAGCCAGTCCCGCAGCGGGTACGAAACCGCCGTTACCGGCGCCATCGGCCTGGATCTGCAGCTTGCCGCCCTGGGGCCCTCCGGTGCCATTGACGCTGACACCACAGCCGGTGAGCAGCAGGCCGAGGGAGAGTGAGAGGACGGTCAGGGTGGCGTTCCGGATGGGGGTCTGGATGGCGGCTATCACCAGGCAGGGCTCCTTTCGAACTGGGTGACTGTTGGCGTTGGCTCTCCGGCACAGCGGGTAGTGCCGGTCACCAACAGATCGAGACGACGGGGGAAGGGAAATGGATAGATAAAATGAAAGGAAATCGGCGGTTCACCTGGAGCCACCATCGTCGGCGTCGGGAAAATTCGTTCTTCGATCCGTCCTGTATAGTGAGGGAGTGGAGCTGAAATGAACGGGAAGAGTGAGCGGGAGGTGCCGGTACTCCGGCTGCAAGGGGTGTCAAAGCAGTTTCCGCTGAGAGGTTCACGGAGGAGCCTCTGGCGGGAGATGTCGGATCGCCTCTTCGTTTCCCGGCGGCAGGGAGGATACCGGGCCCTCCATGCAATCGATCTGACCGTGAAGCGAGGCGAGTCCCTAGGAATCATCGGCCGGAACGGATCGGGCAAGAGTACTCTCCTCCGGATCATGTCGGGCATCCTGTCGCCGACGACCGGCACCGTCGAGACCGGGGGACGGGCCGCCCTGCTGTCGGATCTGGGGTCCGGAATGGAGCCCGACTTCACGGGCCGCGAAAACGTGCTTTGGGGTGGTGCGGTCCGGGGACTCTCTCGCTCCGAGGCGACTCGATCTCTGGACCGGATCGCCGAGTTCGCTGGTCTCGAAGACTGGATGGAGACACCGGTGCGATTCTACTCCTCCGGGATGCAGCTGCGCCTCGCATTCTCCATCGCCCTGGCTTCCCGGTGCGATGTGCTGCTCGTCGACGAGGTACTCGCCGTCGGGGATGCTCTGTTTCAGGCTCGATGCCGGGAGCGGCTGGAAGCCCTCCGGCGGGAGGGAGCGACGCTCATTGTCGTCAGCCACGGCCTCTACGATCTCCATCGGTACTGCGATCGCGCCATCTGGCTCGATCGAGGCCGTATCCGGGAAATGGGAACCGCCAGCTCCGTGGCCAGCAGCTATCAACTCGACGTGAGCCGTGAGATCGAACGGAACGACCGGGCGAATCGCGAGGGTTCCAGGAACTCGGCGCCAGGAGATCCAGCGGCGCCATCCACTTCCCCTGTGGCGGTGGGAGCCGCCCGGCTGATCGATTCCGGAGGATGCGAACAGAGTGTCTTCCGGCCCGATGATCCCGTGACCTTCGAGATCGATCTGGAGGTGCACTCCGAACTGCCGGAACCAGTGTATGCTTTCAGCATCTTTCGAGAGGACGGTCTCTGCTGCTACAGCACGGACAGCCGGATGGACGGCCTTCATCCCGATCCCGTCCAGGGGAAACTTCGGATCTCCATCGATCTGGCGCGGCTGGGACTTCTTCATGGCCGCTACTACGTCAACTTCTCTTTCCATCGCCGGCCTGGCGATGTGGTGGCCTTCCAGCTCGGCCTCCTGCGGTTCGACGTCCTTGGCCCGGCTCGTGAAGAGGGCGTTTTTCGGCCCAGGCATCAATGGCGGATTCAAAGCCGTCGGGGAGAGTGTTCGGGCGCCGCTGGCCATCGAACCGGGACGGAGTGAGGGACATTTTCCCGAGGCTCAGAGCTCTTCGACGAACCGGCCCTCCAGGCCCTGAAACAGGGTGAGGCCGGCCAGAAGCAGCAGGACCGTGACCCCTGCGGCGGGAATCAGGGGAAGCAGACCGGGCCAGACGCCTCGATAGAGGATGTCCTGATAGGCTCCGACGATACCCGCCAGGGGGTTGAGGCCCAGCAGCAGGCCTCGGATGGGCTCGGGCACCCGGGCGACGGGATAGACCACGGGTGTGAGGAAGAAGACGAGTCTCAGCAGGGCATTGACGGCCTGTCCAACATCCCGGATGAAGACGTTCAGCGGGACCAGGATCGAGAGCAGGCCCAGGAGGAACAAGGCGAGGAGTAGGCTGAGAGGCAACAGGGCCAGCCAGCACGAGGGGATCTTACCGTGGCACCAGGCTGCGACAGGAAGGACCAGCGCGAGCGAGACCAGGAAGTGGACCCCGTGGCTGCCGATCACCGAGATCGGCAGCAGCAGGCGAGGAAAGAGAGCTGTCCTGACCAGACTCCCGTTGGAAAGGACGCAGGAGAGTCCGGAGGTCAGGGCGGCTGCGAACCAGAGCCAGGGCAGCAGGCCGGCCAGGACGAAGAGCGGGTAATCCTCGCCTCCGATCCGGAGGATCCCGGCGAAGAGGAAGGTATAGACGGCAACCAGCGCCGCCGGGTGAAGGAGGGTCCAGGCTGCTCCGAGGAGAGAGCCCTTGTAACGAAGAGCCAGATCACGGCGCACGAGAGCCGCCAGGAAGCTCAGTGAAGCAGTCACGATTCGGAATGGAGTTCCATTGGGGAGGAAACGGGCCTATTCGAGGCGAATCCAGAAGTCGGGGCGGCCCCGGGAGAGGTTGGGACTGTAATGAGGGTCGTCTTCGATCTGTGGACCCCAGCGGTCGAGCATGACGGCGACTTCCGCCGGGTCCAGTCCCGTGCCCCGGCTGGCCGATTCGTGGTGAATCAGTTCAGCCTCGGCACAGTACACCGTGCGCCGGCCAATCTGCTTCAGACGCAGGCAGTAATCAACGTCGTTATAGGCGACGGGCAGCGAGTCGGCGTCGAAGCCGTTCACAGCGAGAAAATCCTCTCTGGGAGTGACCATGCAGGCCGCCGTGACAGCGCTGTAATCCCGGGTGGTCCAGGCGGCTCCGAAGTAGCCTGGCGAATCAGCCGGCAGGAAAGAGAACGCATTTCCCGCGACTCCACCGAGCCCGAGTACAACACCGGCGTGTTGCAACCGACCGTCGGGGTAGAGCAGCCGGGCCCCCACGGCGCCGACTCCGGGATCGACGGCGATAGCGGCCATCCTGCGGAGCCACCCCGGGTGGAGCGGCTCCGTGTCGTTGTTCAGGAGAAGCAACAGATCGCCCCGAGCGTGGCGCGCCGCCAAATTCACCATGGCCGAAAAGTTGAACGGCCCCCGGAAGGGAAGCACCCGGGCCCGGCCCGATCTGGCGAGTTTCCGCAGGTAAGAGCGGGCCGTTTCGTCACGGGACTCGTGATCCACGATCAGCAGATCGAGTTCGGGATAGTCCGTCTTCTGGAGCAATCCTTCGATGCAGCTCCGGAGCAAGTCCGGCTGGTCCCGGGTCGGGATGATGGCCGTGACAGCCGGCCAGGATCGCGGGCTTCGATCGATGCAGTAGATGTTGGGGAATGGACCATCGACCACCTTTCCGCTGATTCTCCGTCGCCCAAGAGCTTCGCTCAGAGCCCGCCGGGCGGCACCGGCCGCCTCCGGCTTGGCGGCCGGGTCCGTTGCCGCCGATCCTGGAACCTGCCGCCAGTGGTAGAGGATGTGGGGGAGCCGACGGATCCGATCCGTCGCCTCCGAGATCCGCAGCGCCAGGTCGTGATCCTGGCTGAAATCGAACCCCGTCCGGAAACCGCCCACTTCCAGGACGAGGCTTCGGCGATAGACCGAGAAGTGACCGGTGTACATCTGCGAAAGCAGCAAGTACGGCGACCAGCCCGGTTTGAAGTAGGGATCGACCCGGAGTCCCTCCGGGGTCAGCTTGTCCTCGTCGGAGTAGAAGAAGTCTGTCTCCTCGCTTTGCAGACTCTGGGCGACCCGGTACAGAGCCGCCGGAGAGAGCTCGTCGTCCTGATCCAGGAGGCCGACGAAGTCCCCCGTGGCCAGCTCCAGAGCTGCTTGACCCGCGGCGGCGATCCCTCCGTGCTGCCGAGACTCGACGACCTGGATGCGCTTCTCCCCACCGATCCGGCGGGCGAGCCAGCGGCGAACCCCCGGTTCCGGCGGTCCATCGAGGGCGAGGCAGAGTTGCCAGTACGGATAGATCTGCCGCTCGACGGAGAGGATCGCGGAATGGAGCCAGGACAACTCGGGCCGGTGGATCGGCATCAGGAGACTGAGACTCGGCCGTGCCTGCCAGGTGAGGACGGATCGCCGTTGCTTCAGGAGGCCGAAAAACCCGGCCTCGTGGCTCGCCTTCCACCGGTCATAAGGACTCGGCCTGGGTCGGATCCGACGCTGCAGGAAAGCGGTTGAACGTCGCGCCAGCTCGACGGGACCCTCTTCCCGGAGCACTCCCACAGCCTTCTCCAGCTTCGAACGGCGGTCCACCGGAGGAAAGGGATGGGCCTCTCGCGTCGCCGCAGTTGTCCAGCTCGAAAACGCATGCATGGAAGCGTAGAATTGCACAGGAAGAGCCCGGGCACCACCCTTATCTGTCCTGTTCCCATCTCAGGGCCCGCGCAAGAACAAGTCCGTAGAAGTTGCGTCCGCCCACCCGCCCACTGTGTCGTTTCTCAACCTGGTCGAGCTGTACTAGTGCGGTGGTCCTAACGCTTCCTTCCTTATCCGTTCGTGCCGAGCTTGTCGAGGCACAGAGCGTCGTTTCGCGGACCGGCCCCTCTCCTGAGCTTGCCGAAGGGTCAGACGATATGGCCGCCCGCTCCATTCATCCC
>JAJFLN010000325.1 GCA_021772705.1 Candidatus Cloacimonadota bacterium
CGCCAGGGGCCATTGGCCCCTGGACCCGGATGAACAGGTCAGGCTTTCGTGTGTTATTCAAGTGTTCCAGCACTCTCAGTCCCACCAGTCCAATTGGGGGTTTGGGGGAGCTGGCTCCCCCAACAGGGTGTGGGGCAGAGCCCCACTACAACAAAATTCGTCTTATCTCATGGGTCTTGCGCCTAGCCCCAATACCCATGAATTAGTGGAAGGAATGTCTGAAAACGAGGGCTCTGCCCTCGAACTCCCGCCAGGGGCCATTGGCCCCTGAACCCGGATGAACAGGTCAGGCGTTCGTGTGTTATTCAAGTGTTCGTCAGCACTCTCAGTCCCACCAGTCCAATTGGGGGTTTGGGGGAGCTGGCTCCCCCAACAGGGTGTGGGGCGGAGCCCCACTACAACAAAATCCGTCTTATCTCATGGGTCTTGCGCCTAGCCCGGTTCCAGGGGGCCGGCGATCTCCAGGTCGGCGACGGTTCTCGGACGCTCCGGTGTCCGGCCCAGGGCAGGGAAGGCAGAGGATTCGGAGACCAGGGGAGCCCCCAGAACCTGGGTGAAGATCTGGGCGTCGGTCAGTACCGGTGTGGGGCGGTTTTGCCTTCGGGCGAACACCTCCGGTAGCCGCTTCAGCCCCTGGAACAGACTCCGGTAGAAGCCGAATCTTCCGAGGGGAGCTGAGATGATGAAACTGACGAAGAGGTGCAGGAAGTGGGGCAGAAGGTAGACCGGGCTGTCCAGATTGATCCAGAGGAAGAGAAACCGGTTGCGCCGCTCGGTGGAGCGGACGAAGGACCGATCGAAGTGGGTGGCGATCGCCCCGTCCTTCCGGTGGTGCATGACCCGGGAACCGGGCTCGCAGACAATCCTCCAGCCCAGGCGCCAGGCTCGGAAGCAGAGGTCCACGTCCTCCCAGTAAAAGGGGAGATAGAGATCGTCGTAGCCTCCGAGTTCCATGAATTTGTCCCTGTCGAACAGGGCGCACCCTCCGCAGTAAAGGGAGTCCGTCGTCGGGGCGCGCTGAGGCAGAAGCAACCGGGCCAGGCCCTTGTCGGGGCGGGCCGTGTTGATCATCTTCAGGTTACCCAGCAAGAACCGGCCCACGGCTCGTTCACTCTCGAGCTTGCCCTCGTCGTCGTAAAGACAGGCGTGGGCGGCGAAAACCTGTGGATCATCGAAGTGCGGCAGCAGGCGGGCCAGGAAGTCCTTTGCCGGAACCATATCGTTGGACAACAGTGCAACGAATCGGTTCTTGGCGGCCTGAAATCCGGCATTTGCCGCTCCAAGGAAGCTGGACCGGCGCTTCAGGGCCAGGGTCCGGACCTGGGGATACTCCTGAGCCAGGAATTCGAGACTGTCATCGGCGCTGCAGTCGTCCACCACCAGGACCTCGTCGCAGAGGTTCGCGTAGGCTGCGGTCTTCATCACCGCCGGCAGGCAACGCTCGAGGTTGTCGCGCCCGTTGTAGTTGGTGATGACCAGCGTGATCTTCTGGTCCGTTCCTCCGCTCAAGAGATCCTCCAAGTAAATCCTGGTGGCTCCGGGGCCTCCCGGAAAAGCCCAGTAACTTACCATGGCTCCGGCTCTGAAACAACCCGATGGAGCCTGTCTATCAGGGCGACGGACAAAGTCGGGCAGAATCCAGTGTTCATCATGAGGGGTCGAAAAGCCCGATCCAGTATTGATGCGGATCGCCTGTGACTTTGCCGGGATCCTGAGGGGCAGGGAGGCATGTCACCCATGGGGTGGCTTCTGCTGCGATGACTCGGGAAGTTACAGGTCGCCCACAGAGCTCGCGGAGCTCACGGAGCTCACGGAGGTCCTTGTTGGAGAACTCGTACTTGATGCGTCGAGTAGCGGGCTGAGAGTCGGCCCCAGGGGCACCCCTGTGCTTCGCTGTGACCCCTGTGGCCTCTGTGATCCCGGGAGGCTACCCCTGCAGGACTGCACCGCAGGGGCGGGGATGGGTGACCTTATCGGTACTCGACCACTGCCAGTCCTGCCGGTGTGCCGACGAACAATCGCCGGGTCGACGGGTCGTACTCCAAGGCAGTGACGGCGTCGTCAGGCAGGCCGTCCTCTCCATCCAGCACATCGAGACGAGACCCGGACAGTCTGGCCAGGCCACCCCGTGTGCCGATCCAGAGGGTTGAGCCTTCCAGGAGGACGCCGTGGACCTCCGAATCAGGAAGGGCCAGGTTCCCCTTCACGGTGATCCGCTTGAGTTCGGAGTCCTGGACCATGTACTTCGTGTGCTCCCCGGTGTGGGACTTCCACTGCCCCGTCTCGCCGTCCATGATCGACACCCCGATGTCGGTGCCCACCAGAAGCTTCTTCGCCTCCGGTTCATAGCGGACGACGTTGATGTAGTTTCCGGCCAGGTCACAGTTCCCCGTCTCGTCCGAGACGGAGCGCTCGCTCCTGATGTCCTGGTAGCTGCCGAAGAGATGGCGCCAGACGCCCGTTCGAGTGTCCAGCCCCAAAAGGCCGAACCGGGTTCCCACCCAGAGCTGACCCTCGGCGGTCATTTCCATGGTGTTGACGCTCTGCGCCGAAGTCTGATTTCGGGTGAGGGGAGGCTGGACCTGGATCTTGCCCCAGATGCCAGCGACCTTCCGCTCAACCCCCGATGTCCGGCCCACGTAAAGGATGCCGCCGTGGCTCGCCATGGCCTGGACACGACCGGAGTCCTCCCCGGTCCAGCCGCCGGAGCTGCTCCGGACTGCGTAGCCATAGGCCGTGCATGCCAGCACGCGATCGCCATCGGCGGCCAGGGCTGTGATCTCCTGGTCCTTGAACCGGATCTGGGTCTCCCCGTCCTCTTCAATGGCCAGTTTGCCGCTTCCTAGGCGGGCCATGTGCAGCCCGCTCCGGGTACCTATCCAGAGGGTGGTCCCGAGCCGGCGGAGGGCGGTGATGGAACTGGCGGCCTCATCGCCCGCCAGGAGCACCGACGCTACCACGGGAGCTGGCGGGCGGCGGGCCGCATCGGCGGTCTCCCCGGAGTCCTGAGTAGAAGCTGCCGGCTGGCAGCCGAGGGCAAGGAGGCATAGGATCAAAGTCCAGGGTCTCAGTCGAGAACCAGGCGATCCTGTTCCTGGACTCCGGGCCGGTTGCGGGCCGACCGTCCCCCGGTTCGATGAGTCTTCTCGGTCGAACATGTCTCCACTCTAACATGCTGAGGTACCCTGTCTGGCGGTCCCCTGATACCGGAGAAACCAAAGGGAGGGGGGAAGATCGGGTCTCAACGGTTCAGCCTGGATGGCTGAGCACGGTCTTAGGGGCAATACCCCTGAGATAAGACGGATTTTGTTGTAGTGGGGCTCTGCCCCACACCCTGTT
>JAJFLN010000326.1 GCA_021772705.1 Candidatus Cloacimonadota bacterium
AACGGATCGGGAAAACTCGGCCATTCAGTCGTCCTGGATGCGGGCATCCATAGTAGGACGAACGGATCGGGAAAACTCGGCCATTCAGTCGTCCTGGATGCGGGCATCCATAGTAGGACATGGCTTCCACGGGGTCTATGCTCCCATCGCGATAATGCGCTCCCAGGTCCTCGACCAGATGGCCGCGCCCGAAAGACAGCCCTGCTCGTGCGGCCCGGAGGTGCCGAGCCCCAAGACCAACAGGCTCTGCTGGCGCCAACTCATCTGGCGCGTGTTCGCCGAGGACGTGTTCAAGTGAGCAGAGCATGCGGGGCGAGTACTACCAGAGCTTCAGCGTCAACTCGAAGAACTACATGGACCTGTCTCACGGAACCGAGGCGTTCATTGCCGAGTTCAATCGCCTGGCCGTTGGCTGCACGAAGGCGGCGAAGAAAAGGGCTCCGGACGAACGGCTCGTGGTCGCTTTCGAGGTTCTGGTCGAACTGCTCCGCCACATCGATCGGGGCAACGACAACGTGTTGTTCTTCGCCGACGAGGGCGGCTCGCCGAGAATCGGATCCCCAAAGGCGACGTCGACACCGAAGCGCTGCCCGTAAAGCTTGCCGGCGAGTTTGCACTCGGCGCGAAAGCGCAGGCCATCGTACTGCATGCCGTCGTTCTGGATTTCCGGCTGCTCCTCATCGGGGCTAATCTCGAACGTCATGAAGTCCCCGAGATCGCGGCGCGCGATCTCCTGCAACTTCGCAAGCGCTTCCTCCGGCGAGCCCATCACACGCAGGTCGATGTCCTTCGTCGCGCGTGCGCGCTCGAGTCGAATCTCGAGCACGAGGCCGCCCTTGAGCGTGGCGGTTTCGCCGAGCACGGCGACGACACGCGCGAGAAAGCGATCGAACACGAGAAGCTGCCGCTTGCGCGCGAATGCAGCACCCGTATTCGTGATGGTTCGGAGACGCTGCTCGAGAGCTTGCTTGAAGGCCTCGGCTGAGGAGTAGGTGCGAATCGTCATGTAGCGAGCCCACCAAACGGCTCGAGCGCTTCCTCGACACGGCCCAGTTCGGCTATTGTCACGATGCCGCGGCGAAGGGCTTGCTCTGCCGCCTGTCGCAGTAACTCGGGCGAGAGCCCCTCACGGGCGCAGTCATTTAGCGTGCGCTTAGTGTTGGTCGTTGGCACGGCCCCAAACCAGTCGCGATCTTTCCGCGGCACGTCGGCGTAGTGGAGTACGACACCGGCGGGCACTCGGAAACGCCGTCTTCGCCAAGTGCTCGGTAGCGTCAGATGCAGGTGCGCGGGTAGCGAGTCGGAAAGCCCGTGAAGAGCGAGCGCAGTGTCGTGCGAGATGACCCCAACTTGGTCTGACCAAAGCCAGACGGTGACTAGCTCCTCGTGCTCGCCTGCAGGGAAGTGGACGAGCCGGTAGATCCCTCGCCGCGTGCGAGCGACGCGACCAGCGCGGATGTGCTTCAGCAGGAGCTGGGACGAGTAGCCAGCCTCCGCCGCTTGCTTTGTGGTGAAGTGACCCTCTTGGGCTCCCGCCGTCTCAAAGAGACGATTCCAGTCGGGCTTGTTGGGCTGACCGTCCATGCACAAAGCGTAACCGAAGGTTTAGTTTCGTGCAAGCGACTGCAAGTTGGTGCAGGATGCGTAACTCGCGGTTTAGATCTATGCACCAACCTGCGCCTTTTGGGAATGCCAACTTGGTAGCACCAAGACAGACTGGCTCCTCCTCAGTTCGCTGGCCGAAGCCGGCCCGGAGTGCTGGGAAGCTCGATACGAGAGGGCCATGCGGGTCAAGCCGGCTACAACTCCGACTTTCGACCGATTGGTAGAAAACGCCCGCTTCGTCCATCACGGTCCTGCCACCCAGTGATGAGTCCTCCACCGATTGCCACCTGCGAGTAGTGCCGCCTGCACATCCCCCTCCCGTAGACGGGCTGCTCACACGCCGGTGTCCCGAACCGATCCACCCACCAAGAAGTCTTGTTCGGGGACCGTCTTGGAGAGCCAGGCGTTTCCCAGCCACGAGAGTGCAGGCTGGGGGTGGTTTCTGGGGGATGTGCAGCTCGTTCAGGTTGGCTCGACCGGAATCGGACTCTCAACAATACCCGGCAAGAACGCGGCGCCTCAGGCCAGGGAGGGTGTCCGTTGGCTGAGAGCCGGCTTGCGCACGGGTCTTCAGGAGGCCATCCGGCGGTTGAAGCAGAAGGGCATTGTGATCTGGTCCCCAGGGGCTAAGATGTAGCGCATGCAGTTCGAAGGGTTTCGAGATCATCTCCGAGAGGCATTGCAGTGTGCAGCCGGGTTCTACATCCACCCTCTCCACTGCTCGGAGAGCCTCGACCTGCGATCCTCGCAGAGGCGCTGGAAGGTTCTCCTGATGCCCGAGACGCCCAGGATGGCGGAGCCGTTCCACGTATCGGCGTCGGTTCGCTTCGGCTGGAGTCCGTTCCAGGCCGCTCGCTCGTACACGTGCGAGGAGGATCTCCTGACGGAGCTCTTTGGGGAGAAGAAGCTACCGAGATGGACGGAAGAGAGGCTCGTGCGGGTCGATCTCGATCTTCGCGCCGCTCTCCCCTACGGTTCGGCCACTCCCCTGCCGGAAGGACAAGAGCTGGGAGCCTGGTGCAAGTCCACGGAGGAGAAGCTCGACGGAGTCTTCGACGACCCCGGCGCCAACGGCTTCAATCCGCCACCTCTCAAGTTCCCCTGGTTAGCGCGCCAGATCCTCGCGGCTGAGAGGGCTCCCGGTCGAGCCGAAGGAACCGACCACTGCCCCTGCCGCCGGAACCAGACCGGCGTCCCGATCCACTCACCACGAAGTACTGCGGGAACGCTGTCCAGCCAGCTCAGCTCTTCTTGGCGCGTTGTACTCGGGCCGGTACGAGACTCTCGGGCGGAGCCAGCGGACCCGGGTCGATCACCTTGCGTTGCACCAGGTCGAAGACCATCCCTCGCGTGAGCATCGAATAGGACACATTGGTGACAGCGA
>JAJFLN010000327.1 GCA_021772705.1 Candidatus Cloacimonadota bacterium
GAGTGAGCCTGCAAACGTGATCATCCGGTATCCCACGGACTCCCAGGATCTGTATGCCACCGTGCCGATCTACCTGCAGGCGAGTGCTTACGACTCGGTGGAGGGGTGGTTGCCAACAACCCACTTCACCTGGGAAAGCGATCTGGATGGAGTCTTTGCCACGCTGGCCGTTTCGTCTGCGACGCTGACAACGGGGACCCACGAGATTGTGGTCTCGGTCGAGAACAGCCTGGGGACGACCAGTACGACCACGATGCAGATTGAAGTTCAACCCGTGACCAACATACCGGCGGCACAGATCTTCATCTTGTACCCGGGAGGCGGGAATCACTACACTGGGCAGAGCATCGGTCTTCAGGCATGGGTCCGCGAGTACGGGCCGGGAGGATGGCCGTACTTGCAGGACCCGGGGGCGACCTGGGAGTCGGATCTCGATGGCGAGGTGGGGCAGGGCCTGTATGGCATTCGTACCCAGCTCACCACGGGCACTCATGAGCTGGCCCTGACTGTAACCGACAGCTGGGGGAATCAGGCGACCTCCACCAAATCGGTGACGGTGTTGGATGGCTCTACGTTCCCGGCTCCGACGGTGGCCATTACCAAGGTTCAGCTCGATGGAGTGAGCTACGGTTGGATGGGAGCCACCCCGGCGAGCATGACCCTCTGGGAGGATGCCGATCTCCTGTTCGAAGGCAAAGCCACCGACTGGCTCAATGGCTCACTGAATGACGTCAACTTCCAGTGGTCACTCGACGAACAGGAACCGTTTGGTCAGGGGGCTTCGGTCGTCACCTCCACTCTGGCTCCAGGGACTTACATCCTCACCCTGGATGCGACCGACAGCCGCCCGGTCACAGGTTGGTCGACGATGGAGATCACCATCACAAGCCGGCCACCGCCGTATCTCGATGAGTACTACGTGGCCCGCTACAACGGTGGAGGCCCCCACTACCACGGCAACGAATGGCGCTACTACGTTTATGCCTCGGATGTGCTTGATGGAGAGTTGCCAGCCACGTTGAGCTCTAATGTGGACGGGTACGTCCTGACTCAACAACCGCCCTACCGCCCCAATTCGATGCAGCAGATCTTCTCCACGACAGCCGAGTTGTCGCCAGGCCTTCATACCATGACCGTGTCGGCGACGAGTAGCCAGCCTCAGACTTCCGAGACTACGTTCTCACTGAATATCGATCCCCTGACTCCAACGGCCAACAAATTGCTATATGACTTGAGCTATCGGGATGGCCCGGCCCTGATGCCGGGCTATTTGAAATGGTACAGCGGCATCACCCTTCCGGTCCATCGGATCACGACTTCCACCATCGGCGTGTATAGCCAGATATACGGAAACCCGACCACGATGGAAGTGAATGATGTTGAGCAAGACTTCACGTATAACGGGACCTTTGCAACACTCTCTGTTACGGGGATCACGTTGACCACAGACACAAACATCATCAAGGTCGCGGCTCATCGAAACGGTCACTCAGTGGTCACCACCCATACCATCATCTATCGCGACGGCATCACCAATGATCCTCCAGAGATCGAGATCACCAACTCCTATCGGCAGTATGGGCGCCCTCAGAGTGTCCGGGTTGACTACCTCGGATTCGACGAGCAGTGGGATGCCTGCCGGGCGGAGGTCTACTTCTCGACTGTGGATTCATCGGTGGCTACAGAGAGCGATTGGGTTCGCTCCATGGATTCCACCTGTTATTTTTATGGGTGTCCGCCGGCACACTTTTCGAATACAGGGATTGCGACGTGGGTTACTGGTGTTCCGATCGAACCGGGACATCCACCCGGAAGCCTCTGGTCCTACAGAGCCTTTTCCTACGAAGGTGACATCTGGATGCGTGTCCGCGCTTGGGACGGACAAGCCCACGGGCCTTACACGACGAAGCCTGACCCGTTCGCCTTCGACAGCATCCCCCCACGGAACATCGACAATCTCCGTGTCGTCAGCCAATCGACTGGAAGCATAACGCTTGAATGGGACGCCGCGGAGGAGCCGAACTTCGACACCTACGCCATCACAGCCAGTTACATCGACCGGTGGGAGTATCCACCGCGTAGTAAGCATCTCTACGTAACCGATGACGTGGCTTCAGAGTTGTCGACGATGAGTACTACCTCCTACACGTTCACGACAATTCCGCCCGCTGTACAGGTCAATTTTGACATCTGGGGCCGGGATACTCACGCCAACGTGAGCGGACCAGGGGGGAATCGGCTCACGACTTGGACAGTGAGCGCCCTCACTGATGTCTATCTCGAAGACATGGAGTTCAACCCTGCCCCCTCACCGTATTCGTGGTCGCTTCCCACGGACCTATCGCTCGCCTACACCCTCGCGGCGACGACCGATATGACCGCCCGGATCTACTGGGCGGAGACTGAAAGTGTGATTCGAACAGTCCTGCAAACGGGTCAACCCGGGCAGAATACACTGGTTTTTGATGGACGCGACTCTGCGGGCGATTTGGTAGAGCCTGGTGAGTACGCCATTCGCCTCGAAACTTCAAATCCCGGAATGGCTACATCGACTTCCAACGCCTTGTTCTTCGAGATCAAGTACTGACAAGGAGTTTCCCATGCAAAAGTACACCGCTTTCGTGCTCGTATTGCTCCTCGTGTCAACCAGTACCCTCTTTGCTCAAAAGACGTGCCCCGTCTCCCGTTGTAGGTCGGTGCCCCTGCAGAACACAGTGAATATTCCAGAGAATAGCGGATTTTCCGCAAAGACGGCGGAGAGCTATCAGGTGTGGGGGACCTATGAAACAGACACAGAGTACTTCAAGTACCAGAACGGGAAATTCTTTCGCTTGGGTCGACTGACGACGTGCGGGTTTTACCCGTATGGTGTTTGCAGTCTTTTCGTGTCGAAGGTAGGTTGTGCTACGTCGTGGTTCTGCGCGTCCGCTGGTGGCATCTTCGATGGCGGCGTCTCCTTCTACAGGCTTGTATGCTCTGGAGCGCTCATCGCAAGTAACATTGCGAATGCGCTTGCCGATGCTTACAGGAGCGAAACGCGTTTCAATTGGGTTCGGCAGGTGCCCATAGAGGGCCAGCCACCTGGCTCTTGGGAACTGAAGCCCTTCCTTGTCCCCTCGTGGAAGTCCACTCTACCGGAAGACTGCTTGAACTGTCCCGATGATAAACGGCCGGAGACCGGAAACCCGTCCGCTGGCGGTGGGAGTTCGTGAGGAAAAGAACCATGGCACTCATGACGCGATTGATTCGAATTCCGGGAAGGTCGTTCTGGCGTTGGTCCCTCGTGATTGTGTTCGTCTGTCTTTTCGCCAACGGGCTCCAAGGCCGGGAACAGCCTCTTCTCCGAAACTACAGCCGCACCCATCCCGTCGAGAGTATGTTTGGTCCCCACTGGCGGTGCAATTTTGACATTCGTTTGTTCATGGTTGCCGGGGAAATCGATCGCTACGCCATCGTGCGCCTTCCATCAGGAAAGGTCGCCATGTTCCAGGAGACGGGTTACCACACCTACGCATCGCCTGCTGTCGTAGCCGGGACGCTGACGCAGGACGAAGACGACCTCTTCACAATCGAGTACGACTCTGGATACACCTGGGCCTTCGACGCCGAGGATCGTATCTCGTCCATCAGCACCCCTCAGGGTCTGGCCACTACGTTTGCTTACGATGTGAACGATCGGCTAGAGACCGTTACGGAGCCTGATGGGCATGCCTGGACGCTTACTTACAACGCCAAGAACAAGGTGTCGCAGGTTGGCGACGGAACTAACTCCTGGACCTACGGCTATGATGGTGACGGGAACCTCACCGATGCGTACTATCCCGATGGCGGTCATGTCGTCTACGGATACAACAGCCCACATAATCCACACTGGCTCACCTCCACTTCCAATCGTCGGGGGCAGGTGATCGTGACCCAGGACTACGACCTATGGGGACAGCTCATAGAACGGAGTAGTAGCGGTCGTTCCTACGTAGTCACCCATGGCTCTTTCTTCAGGGAGGAGTATCCAGAGGACGACCCAGACCACATAGTCCGCAGGTACTACGACTCACGTCAACGCTTGGTGCAGGAGTTACGGGTGGAGACCGGTGAGGCTCGGGAGTACTGGTACGATTCCGACACGAGCCTACTGATGGTCTCATTCGATTTCCGAGGAGGCCAGACTCTCTACAGCTACGACGCCACAGGGAACCGGGCTGCGACGATGGACCCTCTCGGGAATATCACCCATTTCAGCTACGATTCCAACGACCGGCTCCTCAGGACCACTGACGCCTTGGGGAACACGACGTTTCGAGAGTACGACAACGACGGTAACGTGACTCTCGTGATGGATGCCCTGGGGAATTCGACTGCCTATACGTACACGTCGAGTGGCCTTGTCTCGACGATGGTGGGCCCCTTGGGGTACACTACGACCTATGAGTATGACACCTCGGCCCATCTCGTTTCTCGGGTGCGTTCGATGGAGAGTACCGAGGTCGCGGAGTACTTTGACTACGATGCTGACGGAAATCGCAGCCAAGTCACGGATGGGCGCGGAAACTCGACGGACTACGCCTATGACCTGTTTGGGAGAGTCACCTCCATCACCTACCCTGAGGTAGCAGCCGGAGCAACGGAGGTGACGACTCGTCCTGTGATGACGTATGTCTATGACGTGGATGGGAACGTGATCGAACAGACGGACTCTCTTGGGCGTAGCACAGAAACCTCCTACGATGCGTGGGCGAACCGCATCTCCCTCATCAACCCTCTCGGACTCACAACCACATACGCCTACTCCTACGGCAAGCTCACCACCACTACCGACCCCCTCGGTCGCGAGACCCACTACTCCTACGATTCACTCGGACGCACGATCCGCGTCACCGATGCTCTCGGTGGCGAGGTCAGCTTCACCTACGATGCCGACGGCAATCGCATCGGCACCACGGACCAGCGGGGGCACGAGACCCTGACATCGGTGGATGCCCTCAACCGGGTCACCTCCGTCACCTACCCCGATGACGCCGTCGCCAAGCGCAGCTACAACGCTGTCGGCAACCTCGTCCGGACGACCGACGCACTCGGCAACGAGACACTCTTCGAGTATGACGCCGCGGGCCGCCAGACGGCCCGGGTCGACCCAGAAGGGGAGCGCACTGAGTATGAGTATGACGCCGCGGGAAATCGAACGGCCGTGGTGCGGGCCGCTGGCACCGGCCTCGAGGTGCGTGACGAGTACACCTACGACGCCCTGGGCCGCCTCATCGAGGTCACCCGCGCCATCAACACCGATGACGAGGTCACCGTGACCTATGGCTATGACGCCAACG
>JAJFLN010000328.1 GCA_021772705.1 Candidatus Cloacimonadota bacterium
TGGGCCGGCCAGTCTTCATGATCGGGTCGCCGGGCCCGGCGGCGGCCCGGGCGTTTCGGATCCCACCCGGTGGTACCTCCAGATCTCTCCTGCCGTCGCCGCAATCGGGATCGCCCACCACATAGGCGCAGTCGGCGTCGCCGTGTACAACCGCCCTCCCCGAAGACCGGCCGTCGTCTATCTTCCGGAGGCGACGAATCCTGAGTCTCCACTCGGAAGGAAGAGTCGAGTCTGGTTTCCCCTGCGCCCCGTGGACCAAGGGGAACGCCTCGACGCCGGAGACACCCTGCTCCTGGACGTACAGTCAAGAGCGGTAGAGACCGACGAACGGCTGCAGGAAGGAGACTATAGCTGGTTGGCGTTTCGCCCGGAGGGTTCCTGGCGAGGCCGCAATGTCCTGCAACCCCGGGACCCGCTGTTTCCTCGAGCCGATGGCACCTTCGACTCCCCCTTCGTTCTCCTGGAGCCGAGAACCGATGTGGAGCTGACCTTCCGTTCCGGTCGAGGTGGCGATCGGCCCAGGCCTCGGCTTGTCCTGGAGCTCCCTCCCGCACCGGGAACACACCGGATTCGATGCCGGATCGGTCCCGATGCCCTCGATCTCGGAGAGCTACCCGGAGGGCTGACGACCGTGCTCCCCCTCGGTGCGGTCGTTCCGGGACGGGCCACGCTCCGCCTCGAGGTACCCAGGGGTACTCGCGCCTGGATCGACGAGGTGGATCCGAGGGGTTCCGAGACCTGGTCTCTACGGCTGCTGGCGTCAACAGCGACGGGGATCGTGGTCTTTCCGGTTGCCAAGGAGGCCCCGGCGACTCGCCTGCTGTTGCGATTCCATGCCGCCGCCGAGGAGCTGCGGCGAAGCCGGCTTCTCGTGAGTCTCTCGCCCATCGACGAAGGACCGAGCACGCCCGGACGGTTCTGGACCCAGGCCCGGCGCCTCGTCGACATGGCTCCACCAGACGGACCGGTGGGGCCGGTGCTGAACTCCGCCCGCCTTCGGCTCGGACCGGGACGAACCGTCGTCGTTCCACTCAACGACGACATTCCTCCGGGCCAGTACAAGCTCTCCGTGTCCGTCGAGGAGGGCCCGCAGGGGTATCTCTCCCTGGCCACGATGCTGCCCGGCGGACGCCCCCGTCTGTCTCTATCCATGAGGGCACGGGCGCCGCCTGAGTGACTCGACTCCTGTGCCGGAGCCGCCAGCCGGCTGAAACCGGTGCCGCTTCAGGTCGAGAACGGCCGATAACTGAATCAGGCCGTCATGTCCTCTGCATTCTCCACATTCCGAAGAAGCTGGCGAGTCGCCATGACCCTGGGGATTCTCCTCGGTGTCTGCCGAGGATCAGCGGGCACTCTCGATCCGCTCCAGTCTTGGGAACGGCTTCGGTATCAACTGCCCCGGCGCTGGGACAACGTGGAGCGGCCCCCCGTCTGGGTCGCCGGCCGGCCCGCCCGGTACGCAAGCCGCCACGGTCTGCACGCCGTGGAGCTGCCCCCTGGAGAGGCCGTCACAGTCGCTCTCAGGCCCGGAGCGGCCCTTCGAGTGAAGTCTCTCGATGGCCACGTGGCGGCTGACGGCATTGAGGTTTCGGTCTCCGACGGCACGCCACTGTTCCGAGTGCTCGAGGCACCAATCCCCGGCCCAGAGGACTCCTTCGAGTATCGGCCGGGGCTGCTGGAACCGGGTCTCGCAAGAGTCTCCCGGCCCGCCCGATGCGCGTCCACGGCCACGGTGGCGCTCTTCGTCACCCGGGACGAGCCCCTCCCGAAGCCGTTCCCTTATCGCGATGAGGTCCCCTTCGACGGAGCCTCCGTCGACCTTCGGCGGGGAGACGAGCTGGAAGGGGACGCCCACTGGCGAATCGACCCCGATCGTCCGGAGACGATCCGGATCTCGGGGCCGGCCCGGATCGCCATCAGGAGCCGCCTCGTCATTCCGCCGGGAGAGACGCGAACCCGGCACCCCTGGCAGCTCGTTCTCCGCTGCGCCGATGGCGAAGTCTACCGGGCACAGTTCGAGGGGGACGTGGAGAAGCGCGCCCCGGTCTTCGCCGATGGAGAGACGATCGTGGCAAGCTCGGAGCAGGAGACCCAGCTGGAGCTGGACGAGGGAGAGCACCTCCTGACAGCCACGACAAGCCAGCCGGGACTGTTCCGGATCATCGGGCTGCGGGAGCCGGACTACCTGCTTCCAGGCGCTAATGGACCGGGTCGACAGGCCAGGGATCTCCGGACCGCTCTGTCCAGGAGGGATGGGCCCGACGGCACGCTCTCGCCAGACCTGGCAAGCCTTGAAGAATCGGCACGAGCGCTGGCTCATGATAACCAAGTCCGGGAAGGTCCGCTCGAGGCGGTGGCCGTTCTGCGCCGCGCATCCCTGGCCCGGCCAGACCACCAGGCCGTGCGGCGGCTTGCCAGGGAGATCGAGGGAGCCCATACCTTCTACCGGGACCTGCTGCCCGTCGGGCTTCCGCCCGGCGCGCGATTACAACGAGTTTACTTCCGGCCAGGAGACCTGCTGGACACGGAGGGACGACGGATCGACCCGGTCGCCGCCGAACAGCACCTGACGGACCTCCTGCGGCTGGTGCCGGGAACGGTGCTGACGAACCTCCCGGTCGCACCGGTCCTTCCGGCCTGGCTGGACACGGCCCC
The DNA here is from genome assembly GCA_021772705.1 of Candidatus Cloacimonadota bacterium. Classification (GTDB taxonomy): domain Bacteria; phylum Muiribacteriota; class UBA6191; order JACPRK01; family JACPRK01; genus OFTM100. Next base: position 2,656 of record JAJFLN010000328.1, read on the forward strand.
ACGGGCCGCGGAGCGAGTCCTGCTTCACTACGAGCTGCCGCCGCGGGTGGGCGAGGGACGGCTTCGGGTTCTCGTCGCACCTCCCAGAAACGGCGAGCTTCCGGAGCTGCGTCTGTCGCTGGAGGGTGGCGGAACTCATCGGCTGATCGCGGATCCGTCGGCGGATCTTCCGTGGGATCGACGGCCCGTAACGTCGGCGGAAGCGGCCCTGACCCTGGTCGACTGGCGGGGAACCGGGCCGTTCCCCCGCACCCTGGGGGCGCTCTTTGCGGCTCATCGTCAGCCAGCGGTCGAGTCGGCGCTGTGGGGCATCGAAATTCCGCTGCCTGCCGGCGTGAACCGGGTCCGGATCGAGAGCGTCGGGCCCGGGCCTCTCGCCCTGTCGCTTCAGAGCCGGGCTTCACGGTCCTATGAGCTCGGCGAGATGGCCTACCGGCGCGAGGTCAGTCAGGCTGGGACGAACGCCCTTAGGTGGTTGACAGAGGCGATCCGGGAGCCCCGTGATAACGATGGCGACGTGGGCCGCCGCGGGCTGACGAATGACTGGACCTCCCTCGTCCGTCTCGTACAGGAGCGAAGCCGCAGGTTTCGGCAAAACCTGTTGGAGCCGGCTACGGTCCCGCGCGAGAGCGACCCGAAGCGGGCGATGGCGGAAGCCTCGAGGGCCCGAGAGGCGGCCTCGGCGGAGGAGTGGCTCGAGGCGCTGGAGGCCTGGAAAGAGTGCCTTCTGGCAAAGCCGGAGCCGAGGCTTCGAAGAGAAGCGTTCCGCGGTCGAGTCGACGCCCTCGAGGCGCTCGATGAACCCTTCCTGCTGGAGGACTTCCTGGCGAGCGCCCTTCTTTTCGAGCACGATGGCGAGCTCCGCCAACTCGCCCTGGACACGCTGCTGGTCCGCCGCGACGACCCCAGCGCCCGGCTTTCGGTCCGTTGCGCCATGGTGGAACAAGAGCCAACGGAGGAGCACTTCGTGGATCTCGTGGCGGCTCTCGAGTCGGCGGGCCACGACAGAGAAGCCTTGCAGATCGCCCTCTGCCTGCCGCCAGCGTTGAGGCCGGCGGAGTCCGTGTTGAGTGCCGCGCTGCGTCAGAAATGGTGGGTTACCTTCGAGGCGGCCTTCGAGAGCCTCAGGGACGCCGAGGCGGAGCTCTGGAGGGCCCGCCTCCTGGCGCTGCGGGGGGAGCCGCGGAGCGCCCTGGAACGTCTGCGGAGAGCCGGCCCGAGCGGCCCTGGTCTGGCTCAGCTCGAAGAGGCTCTGGCCATCCGGAGACAGCTCGAGTCCCGGGAGCCCTCGGATCGCGCCGAGGGGATACTCCGGTGGGAACGGCTCGACGCGGGCGAAACCGGCCACTGGCGGGACGAGACGCTGATCCCGGAGTCATCCATGGGTGCTCGACTTCTCGTCAGTCCCGTCAGGGACGTGAGTCAGACCCTCCATCTGGCCTCGCCGGGACGGCCGGCCACGTTCCTCGTCGCCGGTCCGGCCACGGTGGAGGCTCATCTCCGGCCGCTCCATGAAGCTGGAAATCAGGAGCCCGTCGATGGCTGGGGGAGCGTCTGGTGGCCCGGGGAGCTCGAGTGGATTCCCTTCGCTTCCAATCTTCCATCGCCGGACCTGGAGATCGTCGGCGACCCCTCGAGATCGCCGGGCCGGCTCATCCGTCGAACCCTCACTCTCGGGCCCGGCCTGCATCGGCTGAGACTGTCGCTCGAAGAAGGCGTGGCCCTCGTGGCCCTGCGGCAGCGGGTGACGGCGCTGCACTGGCATGTGCTGCCGCCCCGGGTTCCCGAGACGGTGGCGGCGGTGCTTTCCGGAGCTTCCTTGGTGGAGAACCCAGTCGGGACTTACCAAGGTCGTATCCGGATTCTACCGATGAGCGACCCATCGCGGCGCACTTTTCAATCCCTGAAACCGGAGCCGGCCCCCAGCGCGTCCGGCTCAGGGGCGACGTCGCCGGTCGCGACGGGACTGGAGGCGCTCTCCGGTCCGCTGCGCCATCGAATGATGCTGCGGCTCAACGCGGCGGAGGATCTGCCGCGTCAAGTCCTGGAAGAGATTGCCGGATCCGCCGAGCTCATTCCGCCAGACGAGCTGCCCCGGGTCTTCGGCGCTCTCGGCGGCGAGGTTCCCCGGGAGTATCTGACGGCTCTCGAGGGCGAGGTTCTTCGACGGCACCTGCTTTCCACTGGGGCGACAGGCGAAGCGCTGTCGACGGCGCCGCGGCTGGACACCCGGATCCGCATGGAACTTCTGGCGCGGCTTGCGACGGAGCAGCCACGACGCCTCAAGGAGATTCAGGCCCGCGCCGAGTGGCTGGGGCAGTCGGCGAAGCTCGAACCGGAATCCCTCCAGCTGCTCCGCCAGTTGCTCCGGGACACCCGGTGGACGTCGTTTCCGGTCGTACTCAGGAGCGCCGGACTCCGGCGGGTTCCCCTGGAGCCCTCCGAGACCGCGTCCCGGGACGAGCGCGTCATTCGCGCCCTGGCACTGGACTTCGATGCGGACCGGATGTTGCTTGGTGGAACCGAAGAGCTGGTCCTTCGATTCGAGGGAGATCCCGGGGGCCCGACACGTCTAAGATTCTCGCTCTTGAACCCGGACTTCCTGCGGACTGTGCCGGTGTTCGTGTCTCTCGAGTTTCCTGGAAGTGTGACCCAGACTCTGCGGGTCGGGGATCGGGCCTCGGAGATGGAGCTGCCCGAGATGGCCCCGCCAGCTGCGGTCCGGATCTGGCAGCCCTCGTCGATCATCAATCAGCTCCTCGCTGTGGGATTCACCGGCGCTGACGGACACGGGCTGTCTCCCACAGTGGTCGAATCGAGTTCACGGGACTATCACGTGGCAACCGAGACAGAGCCATTGCGAATGCGGGTCGAAGGCCCCGCCGTGATGCGGATCGACGAATATCGATCCGGCGGTGACAGAACCCGCTTTCTGTTCCTCGCCGAAGGGGACCACGACCTGGCGATTCCGCCTCCGCCGGGGGCCGTAGAGGGACTCTACCGGGTCTTCCATCGAGTCCCACGGGAGCCCGAAGCCGGCGCTGGGGCCCGGCCCAGCCCGGCCCCGGGCGAGAGACCGCCTCTCGCCGTCGCGGCCAGTCCTGCCAGGGTGATCGCCGCTGCAATCTCGCCGGAGTTGCCCCTGGGCGGTCAGGAGGACGGAACCTGGAGCTACACCGTACAGAGATCACGGCGACAGATTCCCGACGAGGACGTCGCCGGCGGATCGCTGGACGAGTCCTGGGTCGTCCGAGCCGAGTACGGTCATCTAATCGAGGAGGATCACCTGCTGGAGGAGACGGGATTCCAGCTCCGTCGCCGGGACGGGGCGGGCTCCACCCTCGGCGTCGATCGGAGCTGGACCTTGAGGGACAGGGCCGGCCCCACGACCTACCGTCTTGCGGCCCTCGGATTCCTACAGCAGCCGAGCGATGGCGGCCTGCAGGGGGCGGGCAGGTTCTCCGCGGAGGCCCGCCAGCGTCGTGAGCTGACGCCCATGCTGCGACACGAGCCATCGGTCGAGACCTTCTGGCGGCTCCTGAGCCTGGAGGATCTCTCGGGCTTTCTTCCGGGCGCCGTCGACCAGGATGTCTTCACCGGCTACAAGCAAGAGCACCCGTCGGGTCTGTCCATCAGCGATCGGCTGGTCTATCGTCCGTGGCTGGATACGGAGCTCTGGACGCTTCTGGACCTCACCACGAATCCTCCCAGCCAAGGGCTGTCACCGGACAACGTGCGGGCCGGCGCAGGCTGGAGACAGCTGCTCGGCGACGTGTTCATGGAGCTTCGCTATCAGCTCCGGCGCTTCATGGACGACGCGGGCCGGGCCCGAGAGGCGACGCGGAGTCAGCTGCGACTCGATGTCGAGCTGGAGCGGACGGAAGAGCGGGACCGGAGCGTCGAGCTGGGGCTGCGGGTGCTGCGGGATCTGGAGCTGCGGGAGACCACGGGGATGTTCTTTGCCCGGTGGACTCTGGGTAACGGCAGGGGCTATCATGATCGGGTCGGCGTGGACTTCGAGGATCTGAAGGTCCAGAGGGCGAACCGCCGCCAGGATCTTGCGACACCCCCACCATAGCCCTGATCGAAGCGACCTCATTCGGGTTCTGCAGACAGGCCTGGACGGTCCGCGGGGGAAACTCGACAGCCGGCTCTCGTCGTGGCTCGCCGTGGAGCTGGCGGGCCGTGCCCTCCCGGCCGAGCCGGGCCGGGACGAACCGCCACGGCGGGCACTCACGTTTCTTCGAGGGCTCCTCCTGGAGCTGAGGACCGGCCTCGAACAGCTGTCCGCTGACCGGCAGCGATTCGAGACCGTGGCGGCCCGAGCCACCAGTCGAGATCACCTGAACGCCCTCATCCTGGAGCATGCGCGATCGTTGGGTTCCAGTGGGCGAGAGCTGCAGCGAGACGAGGAGGCTCTGGAACGGCATCTCGATGTCTCGGCGATCCGGGATCGATACGCGCTAGCCACGGGGCGGACAGAGCAGCGGGTTCGCTTCGTTCTCGGCCGGATCGGTGCCATCGGCGTTCAGGCGATTGCGGGCGAGCCCGCGACAGCGGGCGAAGCGGGTGCAGGGGCGGCAGCCCCTGCGTTCAAAGATCCTGTCTCGCCCGGAACGGGCGAGCCCGGTGGCGAGGCGGGATCGGTGGGCCTGGACGAGGCAGAAGTATTCGACGAGCTTATGCCATTGATCTCGGAAGAACGGGAACCGCGGATTCGCACGGCGGCGCTGGAGGCGATCCGCCGGCTCGTGGCGGTGAAGCACGCTGGCGAGCGAACGGCGCTGGCAGGCCAGTTGCTGCCCTCGATCCATCCACTCGCTCTCGATTGGAAAGAAGACACATGGCTTCAGTGCGAGGCCCTGGCGGTGGTCCAGATGGTGTCTGAGGATACCTTCGGTTCCGCGGCCCGAGCCCGGCTCGGGAAGCCCCGCGACGGCGACGACATCTTCGTGCGACGACGGCTGGTGCAGCTCGCTCGGTCACGTGGCGCCGGTGGTCTGGAGATCGCCGAGACCGCCTCGACCGACCCGAGTCCCTTCGTACGGCAGGAGGCAGCCCGGGCCGGTCTCGCCGCCGGCGGAAAACGAGGAGAGGCGGTGCTGTTCCGGCTCGCTCTGGAGGATTCTGTTCCGGAAGTCCGCGTCTCGGCGATCCTGGACTCGGGACAGGTGTCAGCGGCTCCCCTCGCCGCAGATCGTCTCGCCGATCTCCTGGTCCGGGTGTTTCGTTCCGAGAAAGAGCCTCTCGTGCTCCGGGCGGCGATCCACGTGGCATCGGACACCCCTGCCGGCGGCCTTCAGGAAGACGCCAGGGCTCCCTCTGTCCAAGAGCCATCGTTGCTGCTGGCCGAACTGGCGCGCCTCCACGAGACGGCCGAGTCACTGGAAGTTCGCCGGTGGGCAGCCCTCGCTCACGAGCGACTCTGGGCGGCAGCTCACGAGCCGGCACGCCTGCTCCGGGACGCCCTGGGGTTGATCGTCCCGTCGATATCTCCCGGCAGGAGTCTCGTCTTGCCGGCGAAGACACTGGGGAACGCTCGGCCCGAGCTGATCGGCCGGGTGCTCTCCGTGCTGTCCCAGGCCGATCACCCGCTGGAGCTGGAGCTTCGAGGCCGCTGGAGTCCTCGCCTGTGGCGGGGGCACCGTTTCGGTTTCCGCGGATGGCGTTTCTTGAGGGAGATGGGGCGGCCCTCACCGGACAAGCGGCAGGGGCATCGTCACACCATCGGGCGCCACTTCCGGGGCAGTTTGCGTGCGCCGTCAGCCATCCTGGCGGAGCTGGCGGAGACCACCGTGCCCGGTGAGCCGCTGCTCATCACCGAGGAAGGCGGGTGGCGTCCGTTCCTGCCCCTGCTCGACGACGTCCTGTCGCAGTTCCCGGCGGGAGACAGCGCCGGGGAGATTCAGATATTCACGAGTGAAGGCGTCACGACGTTGGGGCCGCCCCTGTCCCTATGGGGCCGCTGGAAAGGGCGTCTGCAGCTGACCCGGCGATTTACGGAGCTCGCGGCCAGCCGCAACTGGCAGTCCCGGGACTCTGGACATCCACATGAGCTGGTGGAGTCTTTGAGACGTCTTGGATATCGCGTCGAGTTTCGTCCCCATGATTCGGAGGGAGATTCCCAGCTCGGCCTGGATCCGAAGGTGACGCGCTTCTTCCCAGCGCTGTTGCCCTTCGCATCCGAAGAGTTCGTGCCGAAGCTGACGGATTACTTCGGCTCTGCCTACTCCAACACACTCCCCGAGCTGGCCCTGTTCACGGCGTCGGTCACGGCGGTCTTCGCCGGGGCGCACCTAGTCGCGTGCCGGTCGATCCGGCGGGCCCGCAAGGAGATTCCCTTGTCAGTGGGGGGATGGGGGACCCGGGGAAAGTCGGGAACGGAACGCCTCAAGGCAGCCGTCTTCAGCGCCCTGGGCTACAGCGTGGTCTCGAAGACCACGGGCTGCGAAGCCATGTTTCTCTACTCCCTGCCCCAGGGCCAGCTCAGGGAGTTCTATCTCTACCGGCCCTACGACAAGGCCACGATCTGGGAGCAGCGGGACATCCTGGTCCGGGCGGCCCGGCTCGAGGCTGACGTGTTTCTCTGGGAGTGCATGGCTCTTCGGCCCGAGTACGTCTCCATCCTGCAGCGCCAGTGGATGGGAGACGACCTGGCCACCATAACGAACACCTATCCGGATCATGAGGACGTACAGGGACCAGCGGGAGTCGACATCCCGAAGGTGATGACGCGCTTCATCCCCCAGGCCTCCACCCTGTTGACGACGGAAGACCAGATGCTTCCCGTGCTGGCGGAAGAAGCGAAAGCGGTCGGCACGAAGCTGATCACCGTCGACTGGCGGGAACAGGTGGTCCTGCCGCGGGACGTGCTCGATCGATTTCCCTACGTCGAACATCCGAGCAACATCGCCCTGGTCATGGCCATGGCCAGGCAACTCGGCATCGAGGAGGACTACGCCGTCAAGGAGATGGCCGACCGAGTCATCTCGGACATCGGTGTCTTGCAGGTCTTCCCGGAGGCGGCCGTCCTCTCGAGATCTCTCCAGTTCTCGGCAGGCATGTCGGCCAACGAGCGGCGGGCGGCTCTGGGCAACTGGAACCGCCTGGGATTCGATCGGCAGGACTACAGGAAAGAGCCCGGCGTGTGGGTCACAACGGTGATCAACAACCGGGCGGATCGCATCCCCAGGTCCCAGGTCTTCGCCTCCCTCGTGGCCCAGGAGATCTCGGCGGACCGGCACTTCCTGATCGGGAGCAATCTGGGCGGTTTGACGGGCTACCTCGAGTCGGCCTGGCAGCAACGACTGGACGAGCTGGAGCTATTCGGCGGCGACGACGAGAAGGGGGCGAGCGTGAAGCTCGAGGCGGAGGCCCGATGGCTCCGTATCCCGATCACCGAAGAGGACGTGCTCGGCCGTCTGAAGGCCATGCTCGAAGGGCTCGGCGTCGAGCCGGCTCCTGACGAGCTGGAAGAGTTGGCACGTTCGCCGGAGGAGCTCGTTCAGCGTTTGCACGACCGTTGCGATCCGGAGCTGGCGGCAGCCGCCGCTCGCCATTTGGGGCGCGAGCGAGAGTCACTCAAATCCTTCACTCAGGCACGCCAGGCTCTTGATGGATGCAGCGGCTCCGGGCAGGAAACGGCCCAGAAAACGATACGGACCTTCCTGAAAGAGCGGTTCATGGAGAAGCTCGACCGGATCGAGGACTATCACATCACGGGGGATCAGCTCGTTCGTCACATCGTCCGGGCGACGCCTCCGGGCTATCGGAACCGCATCCTCGGCATGCAGAACATCAAGGGGCCGGGACTCGGCTTCGTCACCTGCTGGCAGGCCTGGGCCGGAATCGAACGGATGTGCGGGCTGCTGGAATCTTCCCGGGAGACGGACCTCGAGGAGGGTGTGGCCCTGCTCTCGGCGATCGAACGATTCAACCTGCTCTCGCTGGACCGAGTGGATGGCGCCGTAGGGGCGGCCCTCGACGGAGATCGGGTCTCGCGGGACTCCGTCAGGATCGGTTTGGAGCTGATCGCCGACCGGGTATCCACGTCGCGCCGGCTTCTGTCACGTCAGGACGAGACGCGGGAGTCGACCAGCGGCTGGTTCGGAGGCGCCGCCGGATTCCTCGAGGCCTTTCTCGATGCGGGCGATGCCATGAACCGTCGTTGGAGCGCCGATACGATCTACGAGGATCTCGTCCACCGGAGGATTGGTCTCGACCGGGCGGCGGAGCTGCTTCAGGCGGTCACGAAGCGGCAAAAGGGCGGCTGGGTCTTGCAGAAGCTCGAAGGTGCCGGCCGGCTGCTCCGAACCATCGTGAGCTGGCGTCCCAGGAAGAGACGTGCTCGACAAGCCTGAAGCAGCATCGGCCTTCTTAGGAGCAATGCCCATGAATTAGTGGAAGGAATGTTTGAAAACGAGGGCTCTGCCCTCGAACTCCCGCCAGGGGCCATTGGCCCCTGGACCCCGATGAACAGGTCGAGCTTTCCTATGTCATTCAAGTGTTCATCACCACTCTCAGTCCCACCAGTCCAAATGGGGGTTTGGGGGAGCTGGCTC
>JAJFLN010000329.1 GCA_021772705.1 Candidatus Cloacimonadota bacterium
CCGGTTCCGGAAGAGTCTGGTCTCGAGGAACCTTCGGGTCTCCGGTTCGCCGGAATCCCGGAGGTTTCTTTCTGAACGGGATGAGTGGAGCCCGGCCGTGCTTGAGTTCGTCGGCCCGTGGCGGGTCAGTCGTCCTTGAGATCCTCCACGGACCGTCGCAGGTCGTGCTGATCGTGGCGCAGCCGTTCCAGCCGGGAGTCCAGGGAGTGAAGCTGATCTCGCAGTCTCCGCTGGGCGTCCCTGTATAGCGCGGGATCGCCCGTCTGGCGAGCTTGGTGCAGCAGATCCAGGGCACGGGCGATCCAGGTGGCAGCATCGTAGCGGGTCATGGGCTTCTCCCAATCCTTCTGTGTCCCACCCTCTCTCTCGAGCATTTCCTTCCAGTACTGCTGGGAAATGCTGCCGTCCCTGACGGGCTGGCTCTTCACGGTGCGGCTCTCCTGCCGTGGGGCCTTCGCCTTCGCCGCGGAAGCCGAAGGCCGCCAGAGGGTGTCCTGACTGGAAGTGAACGAGTCGGCGAAGGAGTTCGAGGGAAGCAAGAGCAGCGAGCAGATCATGATCGGCATAAGTTTCGATGTGTTCATGCTTTCTAACCGTGTCATGACAGCCCAAGTTTCGTCAATCCGTGGGAGAGACGGCGGGGGCTGTCAGGCCAGGGGGGGGCAGCTACGATGAGAGGGGAAGCCGGACCGATCCATCGGCCGATGCAGTGCGGCGCCGCCTGCTCGACCCATACTTGAAGGAGAGAAGGAATAGCCATGCAACTGGGAATGATCGGTCTGGGAAAAATGGGTGGGAACATGGTTCGCCGGTTGATGAAGGGTGGACACGATTGCGTCGTCTTCGACCTGGACCCCAAGAACGTCGAGACCCTTGTGGCTGAAGGTGCCACGGGAGCTGGGACTCTGGATGAGTTGATCCAGAAGGTGGAGCCGCCGAGGGCGATCTGGATGATGGTGCCCGCCGGAGCCGCGACGGCCAAGACGGTGGAGCAGCTGAGAGGTCTGCTGCAATCGAATGATGCGGTCATCGACGGAGGAAACTCGTACTTCAAGGACGATCATGTCCACTATCAATCCCTGGGCGAGAAGGGCATTCACTTCGTGGACGTGGGGACCAGCGGCGGTGTTTAGGGACTCACCAGGGGCTTTTGGGGACTCACCAGGGGCTATTGTATGATGATCGGTGGCGACAGAGAGGTCGTTGCCCGGCTGGAGCCTATCTTCGAAACCCTCGCCCCTGGGCGCGGCGACGTGCCTCGTACGGAGGGCCGGGAACGGGCCGGCGGAACTTCGGAAGAGGGCTTCCTCTACTGTGGCCCCGCCGGTGCTGGGTAGCGACGGGGGCGAGGATTCAGGTGCCTTCGACGTTGTCCTCCTCGGACTCGGAACCGACGGCCACACGGCCTCGCTCTTCCTCGACTCGGAGGCCGTGTCAGAGACCCGATCCTGGGTCAGACGCAACTACATCCCGCAGCTCGGCACGCACCGCGTGACCCTCACGATCCCGGCTCTGAAACAGGGACGACGAATCCTCTTCCTGGTTTCGGGGGAGAGCAAGGCGCGGGCCCTCAAGCAAGTGCTGGAAGGACCCAGACAGCCGAGCCTGTTGGCGGCACAGACCATCGGGCACAAGGCAACGTGGTACGTGGACCCGGGAGCGGCTACCCTGTGCTACGAAGGCAGCCGGCACTGGAAGATAGCTGAGGAGGCAATCCTGTGAAACAGAGCAAAGCGCCTGGGGGAATCGAGGTTTGCGGAATCTCCGGCGACCCGATCCTTCGCGAGACCACTGTTGAGCCTTGTTCAGTTGTCATCCTTGGTGTCACCGGCGATCTGTGCCGGCGCAAGCTTATGCCCGCCATCTACAACGTCGCCAGGCAAGGGCGTCTACCGGACTCCTTCGCCATGGTTGGCTGCGCACGGTCCGTGAAGTCTGACGACGATCTGCGTGTCCGGCTTCGGCAGGCCTGTGAGGAACACTCGCGAACTCAGCCCCTGGACGAGAGCACCTGGGCGAGCCTGGAGTCAGGCATCCGATCCGTGGCGGGCGACTTCGACGATGAGGATCTGTATCGCGACTTGCTGGCGACCCTCCAGCGCGTCGAAGCGGAGAAGGGCATCCCTGGTAATCGTCTGTTCTACCTGGCCACGCCGGCGGCGGTCTTTCCCAAGATCATCAAACACCTCGGCCGCAGTGGGCTCATTCACGATCCTGACAAGGGGAACCCATGGTCCCGTGTCATCATCGAAAAGCCCTTCGGCCGGGATCTGGCCTCGGCCCAAGAGCTCAATGGCGTGGCGGCCCGGGTCCTTTCGGAGTCCCAGACCTACAGAATCGATCACTACCTGGGAAAGGAAACGGTTCAGAACGTCTTCGTCTTCCGGTTCGGCAATGCTCTCTTCGAGCCTCTCTGGAACAGGAAGTATGTGAGCCACGTGGAAATCACCGCCGCCGAGACTCTGGGCATCGAGTCCCGGGGGGCTTTCTACGACGCCACAGGCGTGGTGCGCGACTTCGTGCAGAATCACCTGCTCCAGGTGCTGGCGCTGATCGCCATGGAGGCGCCCGTCTCGCTGAAAGCGGATGACCTTCGAGACGCCAAGGTCCAGGTACTGAGGTCTCTCCGCCCGATCGACGCCGGGAATCTCACGGAGAACGCCGTGTTCGGCCAGTATCGAGGCTACCTGGAGGAAGAGGGCGTGGCAGCCGGATCGCGTACTCCGACCTACGTCGCCCTGCGGGCCCACATCGACAACTGGAGATGGCAAGGGGTCCCGTTCTTCATCCGGGCGGGAAAGAACCTGAAGGAGAGAAGGACGGAGGTCTCGATCTTCTTCCAGAGTGTTCCGAACTTCCTCTTCAGACAGAGCGACGCCTGTCAGATCCTGGAGCAAAATGTCCTCACCCTCAGGTTACAGCCTGATGAGGGTATCCGGTTGGGCTTCATCTCGAAGGTCCCCGGCGAGAACCTGTCCGTTGCAGGAGTGAAGATGGACATGAGCTACGCCAGCGCCTTCGGCACCGATGTCTCCGATGCCTATGAGCGACTCCTGCTGGACTGCATTCGTGGAGATCCGGCTCTCTTCACCAGAAAGGACGGAGTCGAGAGAGCCTGGGAGTACATCACACCGATCCTCGAAGCGTGGGAGGCCAGCAGCGCGACACCGGCAACCTATCTTCCCGGCGAAGCCGGACCGGAGGAGGCGCGGCAGCTGATCGCCCGGGACGGGCACCGCTGGACCGCCTTCGGTTGAGCCGGCTCCGGCCTGGAAGCACAGCCCTGGATCGCAACTTGTAGTCCAATTGACACGTTGCCGTACTGCAACTCCGGATGCAGTGGAAAACCGCAAGAGCACCGGTGCTCACTCATCTGCCACATATCCCGTGAATCAATCCAGACTGATACCGAGTACCATCAAAGCGATCCGGGGCAAACGGTCCCGCAGAGAGTTCGCCGGACTCCTGGGAGTCACGCCGCTGACTGTCTATCGCTGGGAGCTTCCGGAGGACTCCAATGAGGCCCGTTGTCCCCGTCGTGAGATGCGATCGAGGATTCGTGAGCTCGATGAGAGCGGTGCCCTGGCGCTGACAGATCCAGGCCCGTCGCATTCTGGCGCTCAGTCGACATCCGTCTTATCTCACCGGCATTGAGCCTAAGTCGGCATGAACAGGTCAGCGGCGCTCTTGATGTCTTCGATGGCCAAAGCGTCGAAGATCGAATCGGCAGTCTGCCCGTCCGCAGCGAGGGTGCACAGGACATCGTCAAAGACATCTGTTCCTGCGATGGCCTGTTCAAAGATCGTCGGGTTCGACGTGAGGCCGGTGATGTCGCCGTCCTCGATCATCTGTGACAGCTTCCCGTCGTGAGCAGATCGCGGCGAATGTTGTCATGCCAGGGGGACTGGCCGAGTTTCTGCAGCTTGACGAGGGGATTGGACATGTTTCCTCCGTCCGGGCCGGGATGTCGCCCGCTGCCTCCGCCTCGAGTTGCGCGATCTTGCGCAGCCGCCGGGCGTGACGCTCTTCACCTGAAAAGGTCGCTCCCAGGAACGCCGCCACCAGTTCGGGCACCAGCTCGGGCCCTATCACCCGCGCTCCGAGGGTGAGTATGTTCAGGTCATCGTGCTCGACACCTTGTCGAGCCGAGTACGTGTCGTGGCAGATCGCTGCCCGCACGCCCCGCATCTTGTTCGCAGCGACAGAGGCGCCAATCCCGCTGCCGCAAAGCAGCACGCCCCGGTCCGTCGAGCCGCTGGCAATGGCTTGACCGACAGCTCGCGCTGCGTCGGGGTAGTCGACGGGAACCTCGGAGTCAGTACCGAGGTCGATTGGCTCGTGGCCGAGGGCTCGCACTTGCTTCAGCACGCGGTCCTTGAGGGGGAAACCGGCATGGTCCGAGGCGACAGCAACCTTCATGGTCGGCCCTTCAGTGAGTACTGGCTCGCGGTGGGTGTTGCCCCGGATGTCCGCTGAGCTCGTTGGTTGGCGGCAAGATGCTCGAGAACCTTGTACACTGTCTCCACCTGATCCTCTGCGTCCATCGCAAGCGCAATCTCGCTCGCGGTTCTTGCCGCGGCAGGATCGGCCTCGAGGGCAGCCAAGACGGCTCGTTGGACCGAGATGACACTGGTGGCCGCCGTCTTCCCAGCCTCGACACCGGGTTGGTGGTAGGCATTGACGTTGACGAGGGACGCGTAGAATCCCACGGCCCGTTCGTAGAGAGCGATGAGTGCGCCGATTGTTCGTTCTCGCACGTTTGGGACAGTGATCGTAATGGACTCCCGTGCATTCTGAAACAGCGCTTCTCTCGTACCCAGAAGAAACCCGAGTAGATAGTCACCGGCGGTGATGTCCTTCTCGACCTCGAGCGGCACTCCCTCCTGGTCCTGGAGTACCTGGATAAAGGTGACGAAGAAGTTGTGCACGCCGTCGCGTAGCTGTTGCACGTAGGCATGCTGATCCGTTGAACCCTTGTTACCGTAAACTGCGATCCCTTGGTGCACGATGTTTCCAGCCAGATCCTTCTCCTTGCCCAGTGACTCCATCACAAGTTGCTGCAGGTACCGGGAGAAGAGAAGCAAACGATCCTTGTACGGCAGCACGACCATGTCCTTGGACCCCTTGCCGCCCCCTGCGATGTGCCACATCAAGGCCAGCAGAGCGGCGGGATTCTTCCTGACCTCGCGGCTGCTTGTGGCCACATCCATGTCCCGGGCACCGGCAAGCATTGCCTCGATGTCAATCCCCTGCAGGGCCGCGGGCAAGAGCCCCACCGCTGAAAGCTCCGAGGTCCGGCCTCCTACCCAGTCCCACATGGCAAAACGCTCCAGCCAGCTCTCCCCTCGCGCCCTGCGGTCGAGCTCGCTGCCTTCTCCCGTAACTGCCACCGCGTGAGGTCCGAAATCGAGGCCCATGCCTCGATAGGCCCGCTCAGCGATGAGCATGCCGTTGCGGGTCTCCTTCGTACCGCCAGATTTGGAGATGACGACAGTCAACGTTCTGGCCAAGCTGTCGTTCAGCTCTCCGAGTACACGCTCCATCCCGTCGGGATCCGTGTTGTCAAAGAAGTGCATCTCGAGTGGATCGCGCAGCCGGTTCAGCGCGTCGGAGACGAACTGGGGCCCCAGAGCTGAGCCGCCAATCCCAACCACCAAGACATGCTGAAAACGATCCGCTCGCTGCGGCTTCACCTTGCCCGAGTGCACGCTCTTCGCGAACTGACGTACTTTGCGCTGTGCTTCGACAATCGCCTCAGAGATCCCTCGATCCGGAGCAAGGTTGGGTGCCCGCAGCCAGTAGTGACCCACCATGCGACTCTCATCTGGGTTGGCGACAGCCCCCCGTTCCAGTGCTTCCATCGCATCAAAGGCACGCGCCAGCGGCGCAGTCATGCGCTCCAGAACACCGTCATCGAAGGTCATTCTCGAGACATCCAGTGTCAAGCCAAGACCGTCGACAACGCACAGATACTTGCGATACCGATCCCATTGCTCCATTGTCTTCATATGATCTCCTTGGCGGCGGCGACCACAGCATCCGCCGTGAAGCCGAACTTGGTGAGCAGCTCCTTCAGCGGCGCCGATGCCCCGAATGTGCGCATGCCGATCGTTCGGCCCGCCGAACCAGTATACCGCTCCCACCCAAACGTCGAAGCCTGCTCGACGGCGACCCGGAGGCGGCACTCAGGAGCTGCCGTGACCGGTTCACGCCGCTACGGACTTCTCGCCGGCAACTCCGCAGGCGTCACCTCGAAGGGATTCACAACCATCACCCCATTGAGATCCTGCCCTGCGGCCAGATCCTCGCTCAGTAGGACCCTGCAGCCCAGCACCTGTGCCGCTGAAACGATCAGGGCATCCCACCAACTCAGGCTGAAGCGGTCCTCAGCGACCCATGCCCCCTCCAGCACGACTCCGTCCAGTTCAAGAGGTTGCCAGACGCGTAGGGCGCGAACATCGTTTCTCGCTTCTTCCTTCCGCAGGCCGGGTTTCATCTTCCTGGTGACGGTCACGTAGTACTCCTGAAGAACCTGGATGCTCAAGCGCCCTTTTCGGCTGTTCCACAGATACTCCATCCAGGCGACCGCTGCCTTGTGCTTCGCGGCTTCAGAAGTATCCCTGGCGTACACCAGCACGTTCGTGTCAACGAAGACCGCGCCGGTCATGCAACTCCTCTCGCCTCGGTAGTTTCCCGCTCTTCCTGAGGCGTTTCGGCTTCCTCGACAGATACTGTTTCATCGCCATTTCGTATCCCAGGTCGCGGGCCATCTCCTCACGCAGTACCTCGCTGAGCAGTCTCGATACGCTTGTGTTCTCCCTGGCGGCCTTCACCCGCGCCCACCGAGCCAACTCCTCCTCAAGGGAAATTGTCACGTTCTTCATTTCATTCTCCACGGAATCAGTGGAACACGAGAATCGTGCTCCTCCAGCATGACTCTACTTCGGCGCGGCCCCTTCCGCATGCGCGGTTGGCTGCTCCTCCAGCTCATTCGCCCTTTCCAGGTTGAGTGGGGAAAAGGAGAGGGTTGCCCGAGGTGGTGCTGCCGTTCCCCCCTGGGCCCTATTGCGCTTCCCTTCGGAGCTGATACTCGAACCGGGCTGTGGTGGTCTGTCCCGCAGCGATGCTGATCCGGGTCGCCCGGCTTCCTAGGGTCTCGTGCCAGGTCTCCAGGGTGTAGTCGCCGATGGGAACGGCGGAAATGCTGAATTGCCCCCCCACGTCGGAGATCGTGTAATAGGGGTTGGACATGACGTGGATTGAGGCCTTCATCCAGTCATGTCCCCCCGTCTCGGAGACGTGAAAGATGCCTGGGGTCTCGAAGGAGAGGGGCTGATTGACTCTTCGCGCCGGCAAGGCGATCCGGGCTGTCTCGACTCCCGTGGCATCGGTGAATAGGATGCCGAAGGGGATGTTCTGGAGGTTTGAAAGCCGGACGCTGGTGCCCACGGGGAAGGCCTGCACGTGGGGCAGAAGGCGACAGTTGATGATCTGGAGCGAGGAGTCCGCCACGGGAGGGCCGAGCTGCTTGTCGAGCTCGGGATCGACGAGACGGACCACCACGTTCTGGAGGCCGCCGTTGGGGGCAACCGCCAGGTCTTCCGCCGCCCTGGGCGTTGAGCCGCAGACCTGAGCGTCGGCGGTGACGGTGATGAACCGGATCGCCGGAGGCTCCCCCTCGAGGACGACCAAGCCCGAGATGGAACCCTCCGTGTCGGGAGAGAGACTGGGCGCGGGAGGGCGCTGACTCGACGCCGCCGACCCTTGGACCGGCAGTGCTGAGCGATAGGCTCCCAGAGGAGGAGCTGTTCCATCGGCGTTTACCAGGCGGTCCAGTGCCTCCACCTGGGCCAGTGCCGGGTCCTGGGTCTTGGATGTACTCGACTCCTCGGGTACCGGCGGCAGGATGGCTCGTACGTTCTGGGTGCCGCCGGAGCTGACCCGAACCTGGAGAGTGATGTCCTCGAAGCCCTCCTTCTGGAACAGGAGCTCCACCTCCGAGTTGCCGGCCAGCTCCACGGACAGGGGTGTGAATCCCAGGGACCGGCCATCGAGGTAGACTTCTGCCTGAATGGGTTCACTGTCGACGGCAATCCGGCCCGGACGAGGGGTCTCTTCTTCGGCGAGCTGCACTTCCACCTGCCGGACCTGGCCGGCGTAGACATTCAGGGGGAGGATCTTTGCCTTCCACCCGGGCAGGGACAGGCGGAACTGATGAAAGCCGGGAATCAGATCCAGGAACAGGGGCGCGTTGCCGACACCGATGCCGGACTCGACGATGACAACGCTGGCGCCCGGTGGGTTGGAGACAATCGTGATACGGGCACGGGGCACGATTGGGGCCGGAGGAGCCACAGATTGGGGAGAGATGATGGCCACGGCCGGCAGGCCTTCCGGCGGCTCCTCGATCTGCTCGATCACGGCAGGATAGACGGAGGTGCTCTTCGGCGCCGGAGTCGCTGACAGGCCCGATGCCTGGGCTGTGGTCGTCCCCGTGGCGGGACGAGATTCTGGAGCCGAGGAGTTGACCGGGGCCTCACCAGTGCCGGTGGAGAGAACCGTGTCGCTCTCGTTTGTCTGAGACCGGGCCACCAGGTCTCCCGCCTCTTTCGAGTAGTAGGACTGCAGGAAGCCGCCGACGATGAACGGCAGGAGCACGAGCAAGAGGAGCAGGACCGGGTTTCTCTCGAAGGTTCCCTCCGTGACGGCATCTGCTGCCCGGATCGGCACGAAGGAGAAATGGCAGCGACCGCAGGTTCGCCGACCACCCGGTCCGGGAGGCATGGCACCCAGGGACTGGCCGCAGCTGGGACACTGGAGCGGTCTCATAACGAGCCCAGCATACTCCGGCTTCGGGCCTCCGGGAAAGGGGGTGTAGGTCAGGCTGTAGGCCGTTCACCCCGAGCTTGTCGAGGGGCCATCACGCGAGAATCCGCATCGATCCTAGTGGCCCCTTCGGCGTGGCTCAGGACATGCTTCGACAGGCTCGGGCCGAACGGATCTAGAATCCCCATGATCCGCCGTCGCCCCCCTCCGCAGCATGCCGGTTGAACTGACTGGGGCTCCGTGATAGGATGTAGCGCCCTCCAGAAACGGGTGAATCGGCCTCGAGTTTCCTGTACCAAACAGGGGTTACGGCAGGCCTATGGAAGCGGGTGCACGCGATGGACGACAACTCTAAAGTCGATCTCGAGGATGTCATAGATCGGTATGAGAACCTCATAGCGGAGAACCCGCACAATCCGGAGTACCACAAGGAGCTCGGTAACGCCTTCCTCCGCAGTGGTGCCTACGATCTGGCCCTGGAGGAGTACCGCACATGTCTCCACATCGATGCGCGGTACTTCCCTGCCCAGTACAACATGGGCAACTGCTACTTTGTGATGGAGCGGTTCCATCAGGCCATCATCGCCTGGCAGAAGGCGCTGATCCTGAACCCCAAACTCGAGCACGCTATCTTCAACGTGGCCTTTACCTACTTCAAGCTCGGCAAGGCGGAGTCCGACAACGACGAGATGAGCCGGCGCTTCTTCGATGACGCGCTCATGGAGTTCCAGAAGGCCGTCGAGCTTCGGCCTGGAAACAAAGACACCTATCTCCACATGGGGCTCACCTGGTACGAGCTGGATCACTTTGACAACGCGGTCAACTCCTATCTGGAAGTCCTGCGTATCGACCCGGATGACACGGACGCCCACTACAACCTGGGTAATGTTTACTACGAGAAGGGCCTGGACGATCCGAGCTACTTCGAGCGTGCCATACAGGAGTTCCAGACCGTGATCCGTCTCAGCGGCGGCAAAGATCCCAAGGCCCGGAACAACATCGCTGACTGTCTGCTTCGCCTGGATCGAACGACGGAGGCCATCAAGGAGATCGGGACGGTCCTCTCTCAGGAACCCGACTACCCACCGGCCATCTGCACACTGGCAGAGCTTCACAGCCAGCAGGGCGATCACCTGGCGGCCATCGAGGGCTTCAAGAAGATCGTCGATCTGGACCCGGAGAAGGATCACCTGCTCCACAAGTTCGCATCCCGCAAGCTGATCGAGGAGTACAGCCAGCTCTTGCAGGTTCGCCCTGGGCAGCATGAGACCCACTTCGAGCTGGCCCGGGCCTACAAGGACCTGGGCATCGCCTACCGGGATCGGACCCTGATCCTGAAGGCCCGAGACGAGATTCGAAACGCCATCGAACTCGGACCCGGCAAGGCCGGCTATCACATTGAACTGGCGGATTGTTACTACCGCCTCAACAACACGGACCAGGCAATCCTGGAGGTCGAGTCGGCCCTCGCTCTGGAGCCCGACTCGGTTATCGGCCACTGCCTGCTCGGTGAGATCTACGTCCGGGTCGGCGACAAGGAACTGGCTCAGCTGGAGTTCGCCACCATCCGGCGAATCCACGAGAACCCCAACGGCGGCAACGGCGCCCGGGTGCCGGAAGTCGTCGAGCTCTAGCCACGGGTCCAGCGATACCCACCGGGCGCTCCCGGGACCCTCGACGAAAACAAAGAGAGGACCTCGTTACCGAGGGGTTCTCCGGTCCGGAGATCGGACTGCTGACAGGAGGAGGAGCAAGATGAAGAAGGTCACCATGATTGGCGCCGGAAACGTCGGAGCCACGGCTGTGCAGCGTATTGCAGAGAAGGAACTGGCCGATGTCGTGATGATCGACATCCTGGAAGGTGTTCCTGCCGGGAAGGCCCTGGACATGGTCGAGACCGGACCCGTGGAGCGATATGACTCCAGCGTCATCGGCTCCACCAACGACTACAGTCCCATGGAGGGTTCCGACGTGGTGATCATCACCGCCGGCCTGGCCCGCAAGCCCGGCATGTCCCGGGACGACCTGTTTAACAAGAATGCGGCCATCATCAAGGGCATCAGCGCCAACGTGAAGAAGCACGCCCCGAATGCGGTGGTCCTGATGGTCACCAATCCCCTGGACCTGATGGCCTATGTCTGCTTCAAGGAGACGGGCTTCGAGTCCAATCGCGTCATCGGAATGGCTGGCGTTCTCGACAGTGCCCGGTTCGCCTCCTTCGTCGGCATGGAACTGGGACTGAGCGTCAAGGACATCAGCGCCATGGTCCTGGGCGGACACGGTGACACCATGGTTCCCATGCCTCGGTTTACCACTGTTTCCGGGATCTCGATCACGGAACTCATGGACAAGGAGACCATCGACCAGATCTCCGATCGGGCCCGCAAGGGAGGCGCCGAGATCGTCAAGCTCCTCGGAACGGGCAGCGCATTCTATGCGCCCTCCGCCTCCGTGGTGGCCATGGCAGAGGCCATTCTGCTCGGCAAGGACCGGCTCTTCCCGGCCAGCGCTTACCTGCGAGGCGAGTATGGCTACGAGGGCTTCTACCTGGGCGTCCCCTGCGTCATCGGCGAGGGAGGCCTGAAGAAGGTCATCGAGCTGAAGCTCACCGATGAGGAGAAGGCCGGACTGGACCACAGCGCCAACGCCGTGAGCACTCAGATGAAGGAAGTCGGCCTCGGCTGATTTCGGCCATCCACCTGTCCCGTGCTTCGGTCAGGGGCCGCGCAGGAATAAATGCGCAGAAGTCGCGGCCAGATTTGGGTCAGATTCGGCTGGTTCGAGCGAGGGGGACCGGAGGCGTCGTGGGCTACGTCGAGGATTCCGCGATTGAGGAGCGGTCGAAGATGGCCTGAAGATGGGATGCGAAACTGCGTAGTTAGTTCCCATCC
Organism: Candidatus Cloacimonadota bacterium; assembly: GCA_021772705.1. GTDB lineage: Bacteria > Muiribacteriota > UBA6191 > JACPRK01 > JACPRK01 > OFTM100. Next base: position 11,718 of record JAJFLN010000329.1, read on the forward strand.
GAAAACCCGTTCGGCCCGACCCTTCGGCAAGCTCAGGAGAGGGGCCTCTGCTGCTCCAACACTGGCCCTCGACAAGCTCGGGCCGAACGGATTTGGGGGTTTCCGGACGGCAACTAGTTATTCTTGAGGCGATCCTTAGGGGCGGGTGGGTTCCGGGCCATCGGTTCCTGCCGGCTCAACTAGCCGGCGCTCTTGGAGCCTCAGCCAGGTTTCCAGGCAGGGGCGCCATCGCCGTCGGCGCTGACCAGTACGGTCTCGGCCTTGAGCATCCGGGCGATGAAGGACGATAGCTCGTTCCACTCGTCCCGGGCCCAGCCTTCCTGCACTTTCCAGACGAGACCATCCTGACCGACCAGGAACAGGACAGGGACCGTCTCGATGCCGTACTGCAAGGACAGGGAGTAGTCGTCGGCGTCGAGGACTGAATCGAAGGTGCAGCCGTGCTCACGGGAGAACTGAACCGTCGTCTCCCCGTCGTCCTGACTCACTCCCAGGACCAGGAGCCCCTTCCGCCCGTAGGCCTGATGGAGCTTCTGCAGGAAGGGGAAGCTGAGCTGGCAGGTGGGACAGCCAGTCTTGTAGAAGGCCAGCAGCACAGGGCCGAACTCCCGGGCCGCCGCGAGATCGACAGGCCTTCCGCTGGGTGTCTCCAGAACGAAGGTCGCTGCAGTTTCTCCCTGATTCAGCATGGGGATCAGTCTACCAGGGACTCCGGCAACTGGTGGGCCAGTTCCCGCTCCAGGGCCTCCGGGTCTCGGCTCACCTGATCCCGGAACCGGGCCGCCTCGCCGGGGAAGACCCAGGTCGTGCCGGCCGCCAGAGCCTCCAGGGTGGCCTGGACAACGGTCTGGACCGAGTCTCTCGGGCCCGGCATCATCCGGCCGATCCGGGACTCCACGGCGGCGGGGTAGACGCCGATGACCCGGGTGCCGTCAGGGAACAGCTCGCCCCTCAGGGACTGGGTCACCGAATGGGCCGCCGCCTTGGAGACACAGTAGCTACCGGCGACAGGATGGCTGACCAGAGCTCCAAGGGACAGGAAGTTGACGATGGCGCCGCCGCCGTTACCCGCCAGGATGGGGGCGAATGCACGGCAGATCGAGAGCAGACCGAAGCAGTTGACCTCCATCTGCTGAACTGCGGCTTCCGCTCCCTCCGGTTGCATCAGTCGCGTCTGACGGCAGACACCGGCGCAGTTGATCAGCACGTCCACTTCCTCATACTTCTCGGCCAGTTCCGGCAGTCCCTCCCGGAGAGTCACATCGAGGTGAACTGCCTCGAGCTTCTCTGGGTGGACTTCACAGAGCGCGGCCAGAGCGGTCTCATCCCGGCCGGTCACGTAGATTCGATCGGCGCCCTGAAGCCTGAGAGCATCCACGATGCCTCGACCCAGGTCTCCCGTTGCTCCCGTTACCAGGGCCGTGCAGCCGGGAATGTTCGTGTTGCTCGTCATCTTCAGTACCGTTCCCGTCTCTCCTCACCAGCGGACATGTCCGGGCCAGCGGTGCTGCCGCGGTAGCGATCCCGGTCTCGGAACGCGTCCGGGTCCGGCGGCCTCTCGGAGCCCGAGCTCCGGTCCTCCTGTGGGTAGTCTTCGGGACGGACTCCGGAGCCACTGGAGCCCTCATCGCCGGTGCCGCCGGTCCGCTCATCGGGCATGATGCCTGCCGCCGGTTCGTCTCCTCCCCGGGCCGTGCCCCGGTCCCTGGGACCCAGGTTGACCTGCCCTGCCTTCGACTGTCCGCCCAGATCGGGCTTCCTCGGTCGTCTTGGCCCGCTCTGTCTACTCGTGCCTCTCTTGGTCGGTCGCTTCTTGATGGGCTCCTCCGCTCCTCCCCGGAAGAACACGGCATAGAGAAGGAAGAAGAACATCAGGATTCCGACCCACCAGTAGGCCCATCGGAAGTCTCCCCTGGGGGGTCCCGCATCTCCTTCTGTTCTCTCGGACTTCGAGACCGCCGCCTTCACGGCTCGATGAGTCATGTCCCCGTGGGTTTCAAAAAGGCCGGGTCTATCGAGGAAGCCCTTCAGGCTCCGGCGGGCCAAGTAACGGACCACCGTGTCGGAATGGGACAGGGCCACCGACAGGGCCCGGATCGCTGCCGGGTGCTCCACCTTGCCCAGCCGGACGGCTGCCTCCTGCCGGATCTTGGCTTCCTGTGCGTAGAGGTCCTCCCGCAGGTGGGCCACGATCCGGATCAGCTTCTTGTTCTCCTGCGCGCTCTTCTCGGCGGCCTCCGTCTCGGCCTTCTCTTCCGGTGGCGCCAGGAGTCCCATCATCTCTTCCGCCGTCGGCTTCAGGCGGGCGATGGCTCCCTCCGCTCCGGCATAGGCGGGATTGAACTCCCCGGAATCCAGGGCGTCGATTGCCTTGGCCAGCCACTCGGCCTTCCGGGTGTCGGAGATCTCCCCCTCCATTCCTTTCAGCTTCTCTTTCCGTCCCTCCGCCGGGACGGCGCAGACAATCGCGAGGCTGGTGACGAAGACCTGCAGGTTCTTCTCCTTCGGCAGCTGTTCGTACAGGATGTCCAGGATCTCCGTGCCCCCCAGCTCCCGCAGAGCCTGGACCGCGCCGTAACGAACCCAGCTCTCTCGTGCCTTCATCGCCTCTCGCAGCTCCTTCAAAGTGGCGTCCCGATCGAAGTGATGCAGAGCCTTGGCGGCATTCGAACTGGCCCGGGCTGCTTCATCGGAGAGACTGGGAGAGATGAGCCTCACGGTCGACACGTCGCCGGCATACTCCAGAGCCTCGATTGCGTTGGCCCGGACCCGGCCGTCCAGGTCTGACAGGCTAGGGACGATGGCTCTCAGGTCGCTGGGCCCCGACAGGATGCCCGCTGCCAGGACCGTGGCGGAACGAACGTGAGTGTCCTCCTCGGACTCGATGCGCTCCAGCAGGAACTCCCGCAGCTCCCGATGGGCCGGGCTGATCTGCTTCAGCGCCGCCAGACGGACCTTCTGGTCTCGATGGCAGAGACGCATTCGCAGCTTCTCCACCTCGTCTTCGCTCGGCTCCACTGTCGGATCAGAGCCGTCGGAACCAAATCGATCCTTCAGAGTCCTGAGGACGCGGCTCGCCAGATGCCGGGTCTCGTCGCTCCTGTCGTTGGTCAACCTGCGGACGGGCTCCATCGCCTGGTCGTCGCCGATCTCCTCCAGGATTCTCAGGGCCTTGACCTTCTCGGCGTCGTCATCGCTGTCGAGCATGTAGACCAGGCGGTCTTTCTCGATGCTCGCGTCGCTGGCCGGGTCCTCCGGCCGGGACACCCGAGGCGGCAACGGCGGGGGTGCAGGCAGGGTGACTTCCGTGGCCTCCGTGGCCTCCGTGGCCTGGAGAATGGCATGCTCCGCCGTCTCCTCCTCGTCCGGGTCCAGGTCGAGAGTGGTCCCGGTCTCGGGAGGATTGTCAGACAGGAGTTTCACCGCCGTGGCGTTGCCCCGCTCGCCCAGAAGTTGCAGCACCTCCCGGGCCCGAGCCCGGACGTTCTCGTCGTCGTCGAGCAACAGGGGCGCCGCGAGCAGAGTGGCATCGTCTCGCTCCACGTCCAGGACGACGTAGATGGCCCGAAGCCGGTCCTGGGCGTCCTCACTGGTGGCCAGGTCCCCCAGAGGCTTCTGAATGTCCATCCCGGGAATGCGCCCCAGCAGCACCAAGGCGTTGGCCCGGACCCGGCCGCTCGGGTCCTTCAACATCTCGGGAATCCTCCGTGCCACGTTGGGATGGGTCGCGTAGGGATAGAGGACCTCGATGATGTCGGCCCGGACCCGGGCGTCGGAGTCGCTCAGCAGTCCCAGCAGGGTCGGGACGACGGAGTCACCACCCAGGGAGATCAGCCCACGCAACAGAAGGGAGCGGATCTTCGGATTCGGCTCGTTCCGGAGGGCCAGGGTGAGGCGGGGGACGATCTCCGCGTCCGCCGTGGCCAGGATGCGCGTCAGGGCCTCGATGCGCTGGGCTTCGGACAGCTCCGGGGCTCTCGGTTGCAGCGGCTCCGTATCGGCACCAGCTGACCGGGTTCCATCGAGGCGGGCCAGCAGCTCCGTGGCTCGAGTCACCCCTTTCTGGGCCAGACCCTGGAGCGCGGTCCGGGCCTGCTTGCCCGGGATTCCATCGTCGATCTTCACGATCACGGCCAGGATGCCGTAGAGCCGCTCGTCCTGAAGGAGGAGGACCGCCTTCAGGACCGCCTCCCGGACGTTGCTCCTGGAGTTGCGAACCGTGCGGTCCAGGAACCGGAAGAACAGGGCCTCGTTTCCTCGGTCCAGAAACCGTCCGACGTTCCTGACCAGCCTGGGGCTGTCGGTGCTGACCAGGGCAGCGAACAGCAAGGGAAGGGCCTCTTCGCCTCCTACGTAGCCGATGGCCTCCACGGCGTTGGCCCGGACCCGGGCGTCGGGGTCCGAGAGGAACGTCTTGAGTAGAGGCAGGGCGGCAGCGTTGCCGAAGATTCCCAGGGAGACCACCAGCTTGGACCGAACGAAGGCCTCCTGCTCGGACTTGAGGAGGCTGGCGAAGACGGCCAGCAGACGGTTGTCCCGAGAGATGCTGAGCCGCTGGATGGCCCGGATCCGGTCCTCCACTCCCAGGGTGCGCCACCGCTGAAGCATCTTGGCCGGATCAGCCGTCTGGGCTTCTCCGACGGCTTGCACACCCGACGCCAGGGGGTGGGAGCTGCCCCGCTGGCGCAGCAGCAAGAGGCCTCGCTTTGCATAGAAGCGGACCTTCGTGTTCGGATCGTTCTCGGCCGCATGCTCCAGCAGGGGCAGGGCCCGAAGGTCGCTCTTCTCCACGAGCCCCACGACAGCCCTCTGCCGCGCTGCCGGGAGTGGGCTTGAGAGATCCTGCTCCAGAGCTTCGAATTCGGCCATGATAACGGCGGCAACTATAACAGGGCCGTGCGGGAGTTGGAAAGCTGGGGGTCTGAGATGAAGAACGGAGCCCCCCGGTCCTCGCCAGGGTAAGTCACGTCATAGGGCTTCAGATCCGAGTTGCCAGGGTACGTGTAGATCCGATAGGGCTCCTCCCGGACACGGAGGCCCTCCTTGTCGTGGCGGATTCGCTCGGCTTCGGCCCGCCGGAGGGTGAACTGGCTGACGGTCCGGACCTGAAGCTCCTGGTCGGGGAAGAGAGTCAGGAAACGCTGGAATGCCGATCGGGCTCGATCCCCGATTGCCCCGGAGGGGGCGTGCTCGGCCACGGCCGGCGCCAGGGGGGAGTAGATCTGGCAACGACGGGCGAAGAGGGCGGCCTTCTGCTCCGAGAGCAGAGGGTTCGACGAGCGGCGGCAGAACTCCAGGCCGTTCAGGCTCAGCTCCAGGAACCGGAGCACGGCGGGACCATTCTGCTCGTGGGACTGTCTGTAGAGCTGACGCATAAACCTCTGTGACGACGATTTCGCGGTGGGTTCCGAAGGGTGGCGTGGCCTCCGGGCACCGAGATAATGGCGCGATTGGCCCTGAAGGGTGTCGAGTTTGGC
>JAJFLN010000330.1 GCA_021772705.1 Candidatus Cloacimonadota bacterium
AGGCATGGCCCAAGTTGTTGTGGACGTAGGCGTGAATGTCAGCCTCGGCGATACCCTTCTTGTAGGCCGCGATGGCGTCCTTGAGCTTACCGTCCTGGAGCAACTTGATGCCCCTTGCGTAGTGTTCCTCGGCCTTCTCTTCGGGAGTCTTGGTCTTCGGTTTGGGCTTGGGTTTCGGCTTGAGTCGAATGGGTTTGGGAGCCTCGACGACCACGGGCTTCTCGATGACCTCGCCCTCATCCACGCTGGTGGCGCTCAGGTAGATCTGTTGCACGCCGAAGGCCACCAGGACCAGGAGGAGGGCCCCGCCGCCGCCGTAGAGGATCGGCTTCGAGATGGTCTGTGAGGCGGCCTCGGTCTTGACGGCATCCGCCGAAATCGGCACTGTCGGAGTCGCTCGGGCCGCTGAACCCCTGCCCGCGGACAGGGGCTTGCGGCTACTCTTCGAAACCCTGGAAGGGGCGCTGGCCCGTGGCTGTTGCGGAGCTGCCGGTGGCTCCTGTGCCTGCGGAGTGGCCGAGGCTTCGGCGGTCCTGCCGGCCTTGTCCTTCGCCGACGTGGCCCTGGGGCGGCTCCGGGAACTGCGGCGCCTGGGTGAACTGGCGGGAATCTTCGGATCCGACGGGGCGGCCGCGGCAGGAGGCTTCACCGGCTCAGCCTCAGGAGGAGGGGATTCCCGGCGGGCCGGAGGTGGCGGTGGCGGAACCGCCTGCAGTGGAGGCGGGGAGGGGGGGGCCTGAACGGCCCGAACAGCCGGAACGGGCGGCGGCGGAGCGGCGGGCGGGGCCGCGGCGGCCAGTGTGGCCCTGGCTGCCTCTTGCTCCTGGGCATCCGGGATGGCGATGGCCTGTGCGGAGCCCTCATCGAGGGACTTGATCTGCCGGATGACGTTGGCGTGCTCTTCCGGGGTGATCCAGAGAACCTTCCCCAAGAGCTTCAGGTAAGTCCTCTCTTTCCCTGAGACCTTGCCGTCGGAGAAGGCCAGTTCAATGGCTCGGCGGTAGACGACCAGGGGGTCCATCTCCCCGTCGCCGGTGAGTTCGCCAGCCTTGTACTTCTCCTTGATCCGCTCCCGGACGTGCTTGTAATCCCGATCCGTCAGCTTCAGGGTCTTGCGAAGATACTGAACGGTCTTGCGTTCTTCCTGGGAGAAGGTCCCGTCGCGATAGGCTTCTTCCAGCATGATCTGGAGAATCCCGCGGCGCGAGAGGTCTTGACCCGATCGGTAGAAGTCGTCAGCCATTCCGGAACATGTTCACCATAAACCCTGGGGTGCTGCAAGTGCCAGAAGGGGATCGGGGTCACGAGTTGTCCGGCGAATCGGGAACCCGACCGTCCTCGATCGACTCTCACTGGACTGGTATGCTGTCCTGAACTCCCCTTTTCACTCCTCAAGCGACATGACACGGATTCTGATGCTCTTGTTCCTGGCCACGTTCCTCGCGGCCGGCTGCTGCCGTGACGAGCGGCCCGTGACGGACACGGGCGATTCGGACCCGGTCCTGGAAGATGCCGGAGAGGCGCTGGATCTGGAACCGGTACCGGTGGCTGAAGACGCCGTGGAGGAGCCGGCCTCGGACCCCTTCGGGGACGAGCGCAAGCTGGCGGAGTTGAAGGACTTGCACGAGGAAGGCCGGTACTCATACCTCATTCCACCGGCTGAGTCCCTGCTGCGCCGGACCGATCTGGACCCGAAGATGCGGATCGAGCTGGCCTACCTGTTGGCCAAGTCCTACAAGGCGATCGGGGAGCACCGGAAGGCCGAGGAGATGCGGAACACCCTGAAGCAACTGAGGGAGCAGCACCTGGCGAGCAAGAGGTTGGCGGCTCAGCGGTCCCTCAGGACCCGGGTCCGGAAGATCGTCGCCGATATGCGCCAGGGCGGTCTGGAGCAGCTCCCTGAGGAGCTGCAGGTCCGGCAGAACGAGTTGATAGACCAGGAGCTGAACCGTGCCCTGCCGGAGGCGGTCCTGGTCCTCGATGCCCTGGGAGGGGGAACGATTCACTGCTCCCGGGATGCTGAGGCACTGCAGTCATGCGTGGAGGACGTGTTGATAGGAGGCGAGCCCCCGATCCTGAGCCACGATACGGAGTTCGACTTTTACTACGTCATCGAGGAAGAGATACCGCCGGAGGTACGATGAGCCCCATCATGGTTGACGGAACAAGGAGTTCCCCCACTTCGTAGTGATAGGCATGTTCAGACGACGACAGATCCGAGGCGTGATCCTCTATTACGCCATGGCCTTGCTGGTGGTGCTCAGCATCCTGGCGGGAATGTTGATCTTCCTGGGAGGCCGCGAGGTCGACCAGTCGATCTACGTGTACCAGTCGGAGGTGATCACCAACCTGGCCGAAGCGGCGGCGGAGGAAGTCTTCTATAACATCGTGCAGCAGCTGAACATTCGAGCGCCGGGAAACCGGATCTACGACCAGGTCCGGGCCTCGGGAGCCGAGGTCATCGTCATCGATTCGGAGTACCTCAAACAGATCTCCGCCAACGCCCGGCGAACCGCCATGGAGGACTTCGGGATCGAAGAGGACAAGTTCGTCGTTGAAGGGAGGATCACGGACATCGAGCCCTTCGATATTCCGGGATTCACCAAGTTCAAGGATCCCATCGAGAAGAACGGCAAGCTGCAGATCGACATCAGCATCGAATTCACCCAGGACGGCAAGGCGTCGCTGAAGAAGACTGTCGTCGTGTCCAGGCCCTTCAAGGTTGTCCGGACATCGATCCCCGTCCTGTCGGAGTGCACCCTCTTCGTCAACAATCAGGCCGTGGACTACTTCGCCAATACGGAGTCCATCTTCGGCTACCAGGCCGGGGACGTCCCGAACCCTCAGAAGTCCCTGGTCCTGGACCACGGCTGGGCAGGGACGGGTCAGCAGACATTCAAGAAGTCGGAGTTTACCAGCTACTTCGAGACCGACGTGGTGGCCAAGGGAGCCGTGCCTCCCGGCCGGGTGTTCATCAACAAGGGCATCGTCCCCCTCACCAACGGCGATCGCTCCAGCGGCGCTTTGCAGAAGACGTTCCACTCGGCGGAGTCCGAGTTCTTGCCCCAGCAGGTACAGATTCCCCTGAAGGCACTCAAGGAAGTCCTGGAGAAGAAGTTCAGCGAGGCCTCCGTCGCCGCCGCCAACGCCGAAGCCGAGCGGCGCCAGTCGGAGGATGCGCTCCTGGAGACCACCTCGGCCCCCGAGACCGATGGGGTGACCTCCTCGGCGATTCCCGGCAAGGGCGACATCGTGTTCCGCTATGTAGGCCACGGCCGGGAGCTCTACCAGACAGAGGATCAGTTGAAGGAGCAGTTGGACGGCAAGAAGGTCGCCAGCTACTCCAGTTACTTCGGTGCCTATGCCGAAGGAGCCTGGAAGACCGGCAGCGGAGGCCCATCTGGGACGAGCCAGGGGGCTCCCAACCCGGCGCTCTCGGGCCTGGATCTGTTCGGCAACGTGGTGGAGAAGGAGAAGGGCAAGGCCGTCGAGGGTGAGGGATTCTTCGGCAAGCTCTGGGCAGGCATCAAGAAGATCACCTCGAGCCTCCTCTCCAAGCTGTACTCCAACTACCGGATCCGGATCAGTCCCACCCTGGTGTACGGCGACGTGGTCAGCTCCTACTTCATGGTGCGGGACTACATGGAAACGGGCTGGTGGGACAAGATGAAGAACACCTTCAGCTTGAATCCGAACCAGTATCAGCTGCCTTACTTTCCTCCGGGCTTCCTGAGTGGCCTGGACCCCGAGAAGCCGCTGAGCAAGGAGTCCGAGCTTCCCGACGCCTGGCCGAAGAAGGTGAAGGAGCGGTGGCTGAAGTTGCCGGAGGGACTGAGGAAGCCCCAGTTCTACATCACCATGAGCGCCACCGTGGAAGCTCGTCCCACTTACGGTCTGGGGCCGGAATACCTGAACCAGATCCCCGAAGGGGCCAACTTCACGCCCTACAACCTGTCCCTTCTGGAGTTCCTGATCCCAGAGGCAGAGTCGCCCCTCCGGTCCCACATGGACCTCTTCTCGTCCAAGGGCTACTTCTTCTTCAGAAACGTGCTGGACAAGAAGTTCGCACCCCAGACCAGCCCGTTCAAGGAGTATGACTCCCCCCTGACAGACTTCAATCCCTTCCTGTTCTTCGTCAAGGCGACGGACTACATCGCCAGTCTCTACGATCCCAGGAACCCGAAGGTGAACCAGTTCTATCGCAAGTACTACCTGCCGGAGGAGAAGGTCTTCGACCTGAACGGAGTCATCTACATCACCGGTACGGAGCCGCTGGTCTTCGCCAACAACAAGTACAAGGGCAAGGCAATCATCATTACCTTCGGTCCCGTGGTGTTCAAGGGCTTCATGGTCAAACACGAGGACAATGATAAGCCGAAGGACCCGGACAAGAACGCCCTGCTGACAATCGTCGCCTTGGGAGGCATCCAGGTCGAGACCTCCGAGCGGATTGATGCTCAACTCTACAGCTACATCTACCCCTTGCAGGTGAAGGCGGGCAACAAGCTGAATCTTTACGGGTCCCTGGGCTGTAACTTCCTGGACATGTCCATGATCCCTGACGGGGGACGGATCGTCTTCGACTACAGCTACCACATCGATCACACCGCCCCTCAGCTGAAGCGGGACCCGCACTACTACGTCTCCGTGACCAACGAGATCAAGAGCTACGACTACTCCATCAAAAGAGTCTATGCCGTGGAGGCCACCGACCAGTGAGACACGAAGGTTACCGGCGGAAGGGCATGACGATCGTGGAGATCCTGGTGACCCTCGTCATCATCGGGGCGAGCTTCACTCCCATTATCGGGATGCTCTCCATGTCGACCCACAAGATCTACTGGGGCGGCGACGAGACTCACGCTACCATCCTGGCCTCCGACATCCTGGAGGTCATTCGCGGCGCCCCCTACGATGCCTTCTTCTGGAAGGACGAGGAGGTGGGGATGACCCTGCAGGACATCTTCAAGAAGCACCCCATCCCCCAGACTCATGACCTGGACAAGTACGATTCCCGGTTCACCATCATCGCCGATGTCACCGCAGCCGGTGACCTGCCACCTTCGCAGTTGAAGCGGGTCAAGGTGATCGTGACCTGGAAGGACAAGAAGACCGACAAGCCGCGAAGCATCGCGCTGGTTTCATTCTATGGCCGCCCCAGGTAAGACCTCCGGGAATCTCATGGATCGTCATGGCACGACTCTGGTCGAGATCCTGTTCGTCATGATCCTCACGTCGATCGTGATGATCCTGTTCTACGGCATGTTCACCTCCACATCGATCCGGGCAGTCGGGCTGCAGAAGCGAGCCGATGGACAGGAGGCGGTGCGGATTCTCCTGGCCCGGATCCGGCAGGAGCTGAAGAGCGCCATCGGCCTGGTGGACATCCAGAAGAATGGCCGGATACTCACGATTCCTCTGGAGGACAGGAGCCGGGAGCCCGATGACCTGCGGCGCTTCTACTACAGCCAGTACGAGTACAATCCGGACCAGAAGGAAGTGATCTACCGCAAGTTGAACCGCCAGCGCGGCGGTCCACTGGAGGAGCGGCTATGGCTCGGCGGCAAGACACAAATCCTCAATTTCTATGCCTTCGCCACCAGCGAGAACGAGCGGATTCTATTCCAGTACTACCGGGTTGTCCTGGAGTTGGATCACTTCGACGTGAAGCTGAAACCCAAGAAGACCAAGGAAGAGCTGGCCGCCTCAGGCGGAGGCTACGTGGATCCCGCCGACCTGAATCCGCGGGAGGTGGTCCACTCCATCACCACTGTATACCCCAGAAGGGTGAACATGGAGTTGAGGATCGAAGTGCCTCAGGAGGGGGGGAGCATTTAGGGGTAATACCGGTGAAGCCAGCTCCCCCAAACCCCCAATTGGACTGGTGGGACTGAGAGTGCTGATGAACACTTGAATGACATACGAGAGCTC
>JAJFLN010000034.1 GCA_021772705.1 Candidatus Cloacimonadota bacterium
ACCAGTTCCTTGCCCGTACCGGTCTCTCCCGTGACCAGTACAGTGATCTCGCTTCGGCTCACTCTTCGGATGAGGCCGAGGATCACCCGCATCCCTGATGACTCGCCCAGGATCTCCGATGTGGCGTTCCGCTCCATCAAGCGGGCTTCCAGATCCCGTGCCTTGCGAAGCAGCTCCGTCTTCTCCAGCGCCCGACGAACGACGGCATGCAGCTGTTCGGTCTCGAAGGGCCAGGTCAAATAGTCATAGGCACCTGCCTTGACACACTCGACTGCCTGTTCCACCGAACCGTGACTCGTCATCAGGACCACTGGAAGCTCGGGATATCTCCGAGTCAGGATCTGAAGCATCTCAATGCCATCCATTTCGGGCATTTGAATGTCTCCGATGACCAGACCCGTCCCCTCGATCTGGGGCCAGGCGAGCAGATCCCGGGCGGAATCGAACCGGACGACTCCCCGTTCTGGTCCCAGGTATCGCTCCAGAATGTCAAGTCGCTCCGGCACATCGTCCACCAGGGCGATGGTCGCGGGTCCAGATTGCCTGCTCTCCATGGTGTGATTGAACATATCACATGTGCCTAGGGCTTTCGCGAACACCAGCAGTACAGCATTGGTCAGACTGCTCCACCTACAGACCCAGCACAGGGGTCACGAAGCTCGCAGATGTGTGATCGTTTGAGTCACACTTTGACGCGGTCGCCAAATCTCTCGTCCCCCTCGCCAGCACAGACTTTACACTCCATCGGAGGATAATGGACCGAACCTTGCTTCAATTGCTCCCCGTTTATGAAGAGTCGGCAGGAGAACTCAGGTTGAGCGTCATCAAACCCCTCGCAGCAGTGTCTTGGGCGGAGGCAGACATGGACGACGCCTGTCTCGGCGGATCATCCCTGAGTGAACTGAATTGGGAGCTGCGCTCGAAGCCTGCAGAACCTCTCCTCGTTCCCCATGATCCAGACGGGAAGATGGGCCGGATGGCCGAGTCGGTTGCCCACCACATCAACAACATCAACTCCGTGATCTTGGGCAACGCCGAGCTGATCGCGGAACTGGTGCCCGAATCCGCTGTGGCACACGAGAGTGCTCAGCGAATCGTGGAGTCAGTCGATCGAGCTACCCGGATCGTGCGGAGGCTTCTCCAGTTCAGCGGCCGCCTCCCCTGCCAGCTTGGAGAGCACGATCTGAACCGCCTCATCACGGAGTTGATGCCTGAACTCCAGGCCAAGATGCCCGCCAACGTGACCCTCCAGTTCTTGCCAGGCCCTGACCTGCCGGGAGTCTCTCTCGACCCCGATCTGGTCCGCGATTGCCTCCTGGAGTTGCTCGAGAATGCCGGAAGAGCCGCGGAGGCCGGGGACTCCGTCACACTCGAGACCGAGGCAGACACCGGGAGGGAGCGCCCCTGGAGCAACCGGGCTCACCCTTCGCAACTGGCCCCCCCCGTCAAACTGACGGTTCGAGACACGGGCCGCGGCATGAATCGGCTCAGTCTCGCCCGTGCATTCGACCCCTTCTTCACCACCTCCACGGACCTCCAGATCCCCGGGCTGGGACTGTCGGCTGTGCAAGGGATGATTCAGACCATGGGTGGCGCCGTTTCTCTCGCCCCTAACGAGCCGGCCGGAACCGCTGTCTGTCTCGCTTTGAACCCAGCGGGACCGACCCTCAAGACTCCGAAGCTGAAGGGAGTCTCTCGAAACAGAACCACCGCAGGCACGACCCTGCTGATTGTGGATGACGACCCAGCGTACCGCGTGGCAATCGGAGAGATCCTGAGATCCCGTGGATATCAGGTCCTGGAGGCTGACCGAGGCGAAACAGCCCTCGAGATCAGCAAGAGATCCGCCGTGGACATGGTCTTCACCGACGTACACATGCCAGGCATGAAGGGCCACACCCTGGCAGCGGCGCTCCTGGAACAAGATCCGAACCTGCCGGTGGTGCTCGTCAGCGGCCTCGACCAGGAGACTCTCGCGGTTCAGGGAAAGCTGATCCGGGGAGCTCAGGTCCTGGTCAAACCCTTCGAGGTCGTGGACTTGTTGAACATGGTCGAGGAGACCCTCTTTTCACGAAAGGAGGATCGCCCCTAGAACCGGATGCAATTCACAAGGTTGTCCCTGAGAAACCCGCGACGGTGAAAGGGGGCGACAGACAGGAAGCTGAGCTAACACCTCTCCCAACCCTTCCTCCTGCCGTTCCCTTTCAGCGCCGCCGGTCCTTTCTCCACCTACTCTCCATGAACCTCCGGCGATTGCTGACTCTACGAGTTCTGCGCCGGCGGAAGGGAGTGACATCAGGAAGCTGAGCTAAAACCTCTCCCAACTCTTCTTGTTGCCGTCCCCCTTTCGCCGGCGCCATTTCTTGCCACAGGAACCAGAAGATCACCAAGCCGCCTCCGGCACGGCTGACCTGTCATGAGAAGCCGGGGACACGATATTGTGTCCCCAGTTGGGGATCGCTGTCTGTATCCTCACCGACTCGAGAGGACTCCATTCATGATCAAGGGTGGCAACGCGACAATTTACGTGACCGACCTGGAGGCGGCGGTGCAGTTCTACACCGAAACTTTGGGCCTGGCACTCAACTACAAGACGGAAGGCTGGGCCTCCGTTTCAGCCGGCCCCGGTCTGACACTCGGCCTGCATCCAGCCAATCACGAACGAGCCCCGACTCCCGGCTCGCGGGGAGCCATCTCCGTCGGTTTCGCAATCACTGAACCGATCGACAATGTGATCGCCAGCCTGAAGGAGAAGGGGGTGAAGTTCAGGGGACCGAAGGTGGACAACGACAGGATCAAGCTTGCCTTCTTCGGCGATCCTGACGGAAACGCCCTATACATCTGCGAGACCCCCGATCGAGACTGACCCGGCAATTTAGAAGATCACGAAGATCCTATTGACATGCCGGAGGCACAGAGGTTCTGGGGGAAGGGAACCTCCCTCTCTGTGGCCTCGGCCTTCTCATCCCATCTGTGTGCCCGTGCTATCGCAGCTAGAGCTGCCCCCAGACTGGCCCCTCAGGTTCTCTCCAGGCTCGACACCCCGGTCAGAAGGGTCTAATCTGACGGGTGGCGAAGTTCAAGAGGAATGATGGAGACCGGAGTCCGGCGGCCAGGGGAGGTTACGAAAATTCCAGATAATTCCAGGCAGAGCTCTTTCAGCATCCTGATTGTCGAGGACAGCCCTGCCGACGCCCGGCTGATTCTCCGTCGACTCAGGAAGTCGTCCATCGAGGTGGAAGACCAGCTGGAAGAGACTGTCGAGGGGGTGCGACAGGCCCTGACGACACGGCGCTTCGACCTCATCCTCTCTGACTTCGCCCTGTCCGGCTTCACGGCCTTCGACGTTGTGGCCATGGCCCGCAAGCATCTGCCCGACACGCCGATCATCGTTGTCTCCGGCGCCATAGGTGAAGATACGGCGGTCAGGCTCATGCAGCTGGGAGTAAAGGACTACATCCTGAAGGATCACTTGTCCCGGCTGCCTCTGGCGGTGCAACGGGAGATCCGGGAGGCTCGCATTCGAGACATGAGCCGGGAACGAGAGAGTCGGGCGCACCAGGTCCTGTCGTTGCTGACCCAGGGGTTCAAGGACCTCTCCGGTGGCGACCTGTCGGTCCGGATCGGCGAGGACAATCTGGCCATTGAAGATGAGTTTTCCGAGGTCCTCGGCTATTTCAACGAGACCGTGGAAAGCCTGCAGGCCTCCCAGGACTTCATGGCCCGCCTTCAATCCATGGCGACTCATGACCTCCGTTCTCCTCTTTCGACGGTCCTGCTCAGCCTGGAGACCTTGAAGAAGAACCCCGACGCTCCGGAGGAATCCCGGTCCGAGTGGATCGGAGTGGCAAAGCGGAACGCGAGGAGTCTGGTGGGCCGGATTGACGATCTCCTTGCCCTGTTCCTCATCCGCTCCGATCAGCTCTCATGCCTGCAGCTCCCAACAGATGTGGATCGGCTGCTCATGAGATGTGAGGCCGACATGGCGCCCCTGGCGCTGGCACGGCGACAGGCCCTGCTGGTGGAGCGAATGTCCGATCCTGCCCAGGTACTTTGCGATCCAGACAAGACCTCCCACATCCTGGAGAACCTGGTGGGAAACGCCATCAAGTACAGCGGGCCGGGCTCCCGGATTCGAGTCGTCGCCAACCCCATCGACAGCCGCACGATGCGGATCGCCGTCTCCGACAACGGCCCCGGAGTGCCTCGGGATGAACAGGAGAAGATCTTCGACTCCTCGATCCGGGGAAGCGAGACCCGGGACCAGATCTCCGGCAGCGGCCTGGGCCTGACCATATGCCGGGAACTGGTCCGCCGTCAGGGCGGAGACATCTGTCTCCAGAGTACTCCCGGCGAAGGCGCCTGCTTCAGTTTCACCTTGCCCAGGCCCACGGCGAACGGAGATTCAGTCCTGAATGGGCAGCCCTAAGGGGCCGCGCAGGAATAAATGCGCGGAAGTCGCGCCCAGATTTGGGTCAGATTCGGTTGGTTCGAGCGAGCGGAACCGGAGGCGTAGTGGACTACGTCGAGGATTCCGCGATTGAGGAGCGACCGAAGATGGCCTGAAGATGGGATGCGAAACTGCGTAGTTATTCTTGCGCGACCCCTTAGCCGTCCCACTCCTTGCCTTCCGATTCGAGGCGATCCTGGAGAGTGGCCTTCTTCGACTCTTTGGGGATCTTCTTCTGTGATTTCTTCGGTTCCGGCTCCGGGTCCTTTTCGGAACTCGCCTTCTGTGACGGTTCAGCTGCTGGGTCATCTGAGTCGAAGAAGCTGTCGGGGATGATCCGGCCTTCGAAGCGCATTCGTTCCAGGAAGGTGGGGCGCTGGCCTGTGGCGATCAGCCTGCCCTGGGATAGTCCTGCCTCATCCACGCCCTCGGAATGCCAGAGGAACAGGTCCCGGACCTGGATCTGCTCGCCGTCGAAGTCCAGGATCTGGCTGACCTGGGTGACCCGTCGCCTTCCGTCGGGGAAACGCCGCTGCTGAACGACGAGATCGATGGCAGCGGCGATCTGCTCGCGGATGCCCTGAATGGTGGCCCCCGTGTTGGCCATGAGGACCATCGTTTCGATCCGCTTGAGCAGCTCCAGAGTGTTGTTGGCGTGGGCTGTTGTCATGGACCCCTCGTGGCCCGTGTTCATGGCCTGGAGCATGTCCAGGGCCTCTGACCCCCGGCACTCGCCGACCACGATACGATCGGGTCGCATCCGGAGGGAGTTTCGAACCAGCTCGCGGA
The DNA here is from genome assembly GCA_021772705.1 of Candidatus Cloacimonadota bacterium. Taxonomy (GTDB): domain Bacteria; phylum Muiribacteriota; class UBA6191; order JACPRK01; family JACPRK01; genus OFTM100. Next base: position 5,240 of record JAJFLN010000034.1, read on the forward strand.
TCGAAACGCCGCCGGTTCCCTCCAGGTTGGCCGTCCTGGCCTCCAGGCCGACGACGTGATCGACCTGGAGGGCGAGCTCGGCGGAGTCCTCGATGGTGACGACCCGTTCACCATAAGGGATCTCCCCTGAGAGGGCGTTCAGGAGAGTGGTCTTGCCACTGCCGGTGCCTCCGGAGATGACCATGTTCAGGCTGATCTGGACGCAGCTCCGCAGGAATTCGGCGATGCCCTCTGGAAGGGCGCCGAACTCGACGAGCCGGTCCAGGTCGAATGGGATTTCGGAGAACTTCCGGATAGTGAGAGTCGGTCCGTTGAGCGCCACCGGCGGGATGGCAGCGTGCACCCTGGAGCCGTCAGAGAGGCGTGCGTCGACCAGGGGCTGCTTCACGTCACAGCGCCGGTTCAGGGGTGCCAGAATTCGGTTGAGCACATGCTGGGCGTGGCCATCGTCCTTGAAGTGAATATCTGTCAGCTCCAGCTTTCCCCCTCGCTCCACGTAGATCTGAGCGTGGCCGTTGACCATCACCTCCGAGACCTCCGGATCCTCGAGAAGCGGCTGGATGGGTCCCAGGCCGCCGACCTCGTCGGTGACGCGGGACAGGATCTCCCGTCGGCTTCGTGGGGAAGCGGAGAGCTCCTTGCGATCCAGCAACAGCTGTTCGAGGCACTCGGAGGCGATGTCGTAGATCTCATCGTGGGTCATGGCATCCTGAATGGCCACGGAGGCCATGGCGAGACCCGTCAGGCTCGCGAGGATCCTCTCGTTCATCCGGGACCGGTCTTCAGCGAGGGTCTTCTGGGCGCTCCGCTGTCCCATGAAGGAGACCATGGACTTGGCGGAACTGCGGGCCAGGGCGTTCTTCCAGCTGAAGGGCTTGCCCTTGCTGGCCGGCGCGGGAGACTGCCGGGCCTCCTCTGCCTGCTTCCTGGCCGCCTCCTGATCGGTCTGGTCCTTTCGGAGACCGGCTTCTGTGCGGCGGGATACCTCCTCTTTGATACTCGTACCTTCTCCGAAGATGTCATCGGGCAGAGCGGCGCCGCTCAGGGTCAGGTCCTGGAGAAAGCGAGGCATGTGTCCCGTGGCCGAGAAGGGCGACCTGGAGGAGTTCCGGGATTTAGCCAGGCCCCGATCGATGCGGAAGATCTCCTTCGCCATGAGCGTCTCGCCCTCGAATCCGATGTACTCGGCCACGGAGGTGATCCGTCTGCTGCCATCGGGCATCCTCTCCTGCTGCACGACGAGTTGAACGGCAGTGAAGATCTGCTCCCGGATGGCCCGGGACGTGAGTGGGATGTTCCCCATCATCACCATGGTCTCGATCCGGCTCACCAGATCCCGAGGACTGTTGGCGTGTGCGGAGGTCATGGAGCCCTCGTGACCCGTGTTCATCGCTTGGAGCATGTCCAGGGCCTCCGGGCCGCGGCACTCGCCGATGACGACCCGGTCGGGGCGCATGCGAAGGGAGTTCCGGACCAGGTCACGGATCAGGACAGCGGCAGTCCCTTCCTGGCTGGCAGGACGGGACTCCAGGGGGACGACATGAGGTTGCTGGAGGCGTAGTTCGGCGGCGTCCTCGATGGTGATCACCCGTTCGCCCTCCGGTATGAAAGCCGACAGGGCGTTCAGGGTGGAGGTCTTACCCGAGCCGGTGCCGCCCGAGACGATGAGGCTGATCTTCGACTGGACACAGGCCTGGAGGAATTTGCCCATCTCGGCGGACAGGGTTCCCCGGTCGACCAGGTCCTGGAACCGGAGTGCGGAATGGCTGAACTTCCGGATTGTGAGCAGGCAGCCGGCCAGAGAGATCGGTGCCAGGACGACGTTGACCCGGGAACCATCTTGGAGTCGGGCGTCGGTGATGGGGTTCGATTTGTCGGCCCTTCGATTGACGCGCGTCAAGATCCGCTCGATGACGTGACGCACGTGACTGTCGTCCCGGAACTTGACATCGGTCAAATGGAGCTTCCCCCGCCGTTCTACGTAGACCTGATCCGGGCCGTTGACCATGATCTCGTCGACGGCCTCATCCTCGATGAGAAGCTGAATCGGCCCTAGGCCGGCTGCGTCACGAAGGGCGTCCTTGAGGACTTGTTCCATGGCGTCGTCGCTGGCGCGAATCCGGTACTCGCTGGACACGTCCTGGAAACAGGACTTCAGTTTTTGACGCAGGACAGCTCTCTCGTGATCGATGTCCTTGTAGATGACGTCGAGCTTCTCAAAAGCCACGAGGCGCTTGATCCGATTTGCCAGTTCCCGCAGCAGCCACTTTCTGAGGGAGCCCAGGATCTCCTTGTCCGTGAGAGCTTGCCGCTGCCCGGGTGGCGGATGATCGAGCTCTTCCCTGACTGGCTTCTCCGGCTCCTCCAGGGGCGTGAACTCGGCGGACTTGTAGCTCATCACCCGCATCCCCTTGATGCTCATCATCAGGGGAGATGAATCGTAGGGGGTATCGAGGCCGGCGGTCCGGATGATCTGCTCCTGCACCAGAGTCAGCTCCTTCTGAGCTTCCTTGGCTCGCTGGATCTCGGACTGCTTGATGAGCCAGTCGAAGTCCACGTCGTCCCCAAAGGGATTCTCGGGAAGGAGGACTCCCTCTTCCTTGAATCGGTGCAGGAAGGTGGGGATGTTGCCGCAGAACTCGAAATCTCCCTCGACCTGGCCGGTCTTGGTGACTCCCTTCTTGACGAAGCGAAAGATGTCCCTGAGCTCCACGCTGTCGCCCTTCATGCCCAGGATCTCCGAGATGGCAGTGATCTTCCGCGTCCCGTCGTGCAGCCGCGCTTGTTGAACGATCAGATCGAGACTGCGGGAAATCTGCTCCCGGATGGTCTGGGACTTGAGGGGCATCCCGGCCATCATCACCATGGTCTCCAGGCGGGAGACCATGTCCTTCGGTGTGTTGGCGTGACCCGTGGTCAAGGACCCCTCATGTCCCGTGTTCATGGCCTGCAACATGTCCAGGGCCTCCGGACCTCGGCACTCTCCGACAACGACCCTGTCGGGTCTCATCCGAAGGGAGTTGCGCAGCAGGGTTCTGAGGGTCACCTCTCCCTTGCCCTCCACGTTAGGGGGCCGGCTCTCGAGACCGGCCACATGTTCCTGTTGCAGGGAGAGTTCGGCCGCATCTTCCAGAGTGATGATCCGCTCATTCTCCGGGATGCAGGTCGACAGGACGTTTAAGGTGGTGGTCTTGCCCGAGCCCGTGCCACCGCTGACGATGATGTTGAGCTTCAGCTGGATGCAGGCCCGGAGGAACACGGCCATTCCCTGGGTCAGACTGTTGCGGGCCACCAGGTCGTCCATCTCGAGGGCGTTCCTGGAGAACTTACGGATCGTCATGGTCGGCCCGTTCAGGACCAGGGGGGGGATGACGATGTTGACCCGGGATCCGTCGGGAAGTCTTGCGTCGCAAGTGGGAGAAGTCCGGTCCACCCGGCGTCCGATGGGGCTGACGATCTTGTTGATGACCTGCATCAGATGCTGCGTGCTGGAGAACCGCTGGGTTGTCTTGTGCAGCTTCCCCTTCCGCTCGACGTAGATGCTGTCTGGGCCATTGACCAAGACCTCGTTGACTCCCGGATCTTCCAGCAGGGGCTGAATCGCACCGTATCCGGTGACCCCCGTCAGGATGTCCTCCAGAAGACGGTTCGCCTGATTCTTGGTCAACCTCAGCTCCACCGGGGCCAGCTCGATTCGCGCCTGATCCAGACAGCGGCTGGCAGCCGCGGTGAGGTAGGCGTTTTCCTCGTCCCTGGAGGCGAAGGCGAGAGGGGTCTTGCGGCTGGCCAGGTCCGTGAAGAGGTTCTGCACGGCCCGCTCCCGGAACAGAGCCCGCGTCCTGGCCGTCTCGGGATCGATCTTCTCCAGAGACTTGTAGGAGATCTCTCCGGACTTCAGGACCCTTCCGGCATCTTCCTCTGAGGAGCTCTGGACAGGTTCTTCGCCGCCGCCTGGATCGATGCCGTCAACAGCCTCACTCTCTCGGGCGCCATCGACCGCTCCCGAGCCGGCCGGTTCGTCCTCCTCCCGCCGATCCTCTTTACCGCCAGAGACGGATCGCTCGTTGTCATCCAGCAAGGCGGTCTCATAGGGAAGACTATCGAATCGATCCATCAGCGAGGAGGACTCTGAGGGGGGGGAGGCCTGACGGGCCTCACGTTCCCTGGCCTGATTCTCTACCAGACCCTCGAGCTTGTCGGCAGGCGTGGCTAATTTGGAGGAGAAATTGTGAGTGGGAGGTGAGTCCTCCTGTATTGGCAGCTCCCCCTTCGATTTCGTTGAGTTTCCGTCTCCCAAGACAGACTCGGCCCGTCTCCGGTTGCTGGGATCGATACGGATCTCCACGCCATCGGTGAGGGCATCGATGGGAGACGCCTGTTCTTCCGGGTTCGATGGCTGGTCTGGACCCTCGGCGATGGGATCAGTCGTCTGTTCCGGATCTTCCCGCGCGGGATCGCTCTCTGACTCCAGGGAAGGAGAATCCTCCTCTTCGATACCCTGTAGAGAGGCTTCGATCGCTTTCTTGAGACGCTTGGGAATCCACACGGGCCTGGGGAGCCGGATGTCGGAGCGGCACGGCTCACCGGCTGTGGAAGACAGCGTACGGCCTCTGCCTTTCACAAGTATATCACCGGCGAGTAGACTGCCTCCGTCTCGGAGGGTACGTCACTCAGGGGCCAGGTGCATGTCATGAATGAGGATTGGGACAACAGGAAACTGGGCGTGGCTGCGCTGGCTGTCCTCATTCCCTTCGCTCTGCTCTATGGTTGGATGGGTTTCAGAGACCCGGTCATTCATCTTCATGACTTCTTTGGCCATCTGCGGTCCGCCGCGAGCATCGGGGCCGGCGACCTGGGAGCGGCCTCGAGTCCCTGGTTCCCTGTCGGTTATCCCGTGATGTTGCAGCTGGCTCGAACCGTCATCGGTTCCGACATTCTGGCTGGCCGGCTCCTGTCCGCCGGTTCCGCCCTGGTCTGTCTGGGGGCCATCCTCCTTTTGTCCCGGTCCCTGATCGGCGCGGTCTGGCCAGCCCTGTTCGTCACGGTGGCGACGGGGCTGTCTCCTCCATTTCTGGAGTGGGCCCGGGCCGAGGGAACTGACCTGCCATCCCTGGCGTTTCTGCTGCTGGCCATGGTGTTCCTGGCCCGCAAGGCGCCTTGGCCGTTGATTGCCGGCGTTCTGGCCGGTCTGTCCTATGTCATGCGATTCTCGTCGCTGGTGCCCTGCCTGGCCACGGCTATCTGGTTATGCGTCTTCGGCCTCCCCGGGCTACAGGAACCACGGGACCGGCGGCGACTCCTGCTCCGCTTCGGTGGAGGGTGGCTCTTGGGCGCCTCGCCTCAGCTGTTGCTGAGTCTGGGGATTCACGGGACACCCTTTCATTCCTATGCGGCCAAGAACGTCTGGTTCGGGATCTACGGCGAGAGGAACTGGCAGAGCAAGTGGGGGGAGGTTCCTGACACCATTGGCCTCCTGGAGGTCATCGGCCTGGACCCGGTCCGGTTCTTCCAGCACTGGGTCACCATGATGCTGTCGGTCCTGGTCGGGGCCACCATGTTGCCCTCGAAGCTCCTGGGCCACGGAGTGAACTGGCTGCTGCCTCTCGGTTTGATCCACGTGGCCTGGAACGCCCGGGGAGCGGCGGGACTCTACTTCGCCTCCACCGGCGCCTATCTGGCCGCACTCTGCATGGCCTTTCTCGGTTCCAGGTACCTTCTGGTCGTGGTGCCGGCATTCCTTCTGGCCATCACCTGGTTTCTCTGGATCCTGTTGCCGCCGACGAAGAAGCTTGGAGGCCGGGAGCTTCCGGTCCGGGGTCTGGTCCTGGTGATCTTGCTGGTCTTCAAGGTCCCCTACGATCTCCTGCCAGCCCTGGACCTTCCCGAGTCGAGCCGGCGAATTCAGGCTGTCAGTCAGGCACTCTCTGAGGCCGGTATGGAAAGAGCCGAGGAGGTTGTGTCCACCAGCGGTGACTATCAAGACCTGCGCACACTGCTCGAGTTCCGGCGCTGGAATGCGGACCGCTTCGAGAAGGTCACGACTCTGAAGGATCTGGTGGCGGCCATGCGAAGGCGAGGCTATCGCTTCCTCATCTACGACCGGTTCTACGGAGTGCAGCGGGTCTCCAGGGAGTTCGAGTTCCTGCTCCAGGAGAGGCCTGACCGGCACGGGCCGCTGAAGCGGCTGCTCCACCTTGGAGGCGGAACGGATCAGGAGACGGCTGTTTATCTGCTGGAGCCAGCACCGCGGTAGTGATCCGGAGCAGCCCTCTCCAGGTCACTTTCCGTAGACCGAGATGGTGGATCTGTCGATCTCCGAGAGGAACCGGCTGGGCATCTGGAAGGAGTCCCGGCCTCGTACCATCCTGAATCCGCAGCAGGTCAGGAACAGACGCTGCATGGCCCGGGTCATCCCGACGTAGCAGAGACGCCGTTCCTCCTCCAGTTGATGGGGGTCCGAGAAGGCCGAGGCGTGGGGGAAGATGCCCTCCTCCATCCCCACGATGAACACGAAGGGAAACTCGAGGCCCTTAGCGTTGTGGAGAGTCATCAGGGTGATCTGACCCTGGGCGCTGTCCAGGGTGTCGACTCCCGAGGCCAGGGTGACGGACTCCAGAAAAGTCTCCAGGGAGGGAGGGGCTTCTCCTCGGGTTTCCATCTCCAGGACGAACTCCCGGACCAGGCTCTCGAACTCATCGACGATCTCCAGGCGATCGTCCCGGCCCTGCTCGATGAGGAAGGGGCGATAGTCGATGGCGTTTACCAGCTCCTCCACCAGGGCCGGCAGGGTCATATCAGACTTTCGGGCCCGGAAGTCGACGATCAGATCCCGGAAGGCCTCGACGCCTTTTCGGGCCTTTCCCTTGACCCCTTCGAGCCGCTCAACCCGTGCCCAGAGAGCCTCTCCGGCCTCGGAGGCCGCCAGAGCCATCCTGTCCAGGGTCGTGGCGCCAACTCCTCGGCGGGGGATGTTGATCACCCTCTCGAGACTGACGGAGTCCTTCGGGTTCACGATGATCCGCAGGTAGGCCAGCAGGTCCTTGACCTCCATCCTCTCGAAGAACCGGGGGCCGCCGAAGACCCGGTAGGGGAGATTGCTCAGGTGGAGGGCTTCCTCCAGAAGTCGTGACTGGGCGTGGGTCCGGTAGAAGACGGCGAAGTCGGAGTAGGGGGCGCCGGTGGTCCGGTGGATGTCCTGAATCCGCTCCCTGAGAAAGGAGGCCTCGGCCCGGGCGTCCCGTCCCTGGAAGCAGGTGACCTTCCAGGGGCTCTCTCGGTCGCTCTCGAGGGGCTGCGTCTTCTTGTGGCCGTAGCGGTTGTTCAGGATCAGACTCTGAGCCGCCTCGAGGATGACGCGAGGAGAACGATAGTTGCGGACCAGATGGAATGTCCGGAACTCGGCGGGATCGTAGTCGGCCTCGAACTCCAGGATGTTCCGGATGTCAGCGCCTCGCCAGCTGTAGATGGACTGGTCCTCGTCGCCGACGACGCAGAGGTTCTTGTGCTTGCCCGCCAGAGTCTTGGTCAGGAGGTACTGGACCCGGTTGGTGTCCTGATATTCGTCGACCAGGATGTAGCGCCAGCGATCCTGATACCGGGCCAGGAGCTCGGGCTGTTCCTGGAAGAGCTGCAGTGGACGGGCCAGCAGATCACCGAAGTCGAAGGCGTTGGCCCGCTTCAGCTCATTCTGATAGCGAACGGCAATCCTACGGATGGTCTTTTCCAGGAAGGAATCGTCCTCATCTTCTGGTTCGTCGGGGTGACTCTTCCAGTGCTCGATACGGGACAGGACCTCCGCCGGCTTGATTCGATCCGTGTCGTAGCCGCCGTCCTTGAGTATCCGCTTCACCAGCCGGAGCATGTCGTCCCGGTCATAGATGACGAAATCGGAGTCGTAGTTCAGGAACTCGGCGTGCCTCCGGAGCAGCCGGGAGCCGAGGGAGTGAAAGGTGGTGACCCAGAGATCCCGGTTCTCGCCGCCCACGAGCCTGTCGACCCGTTCGCGCATCTCCCGAGCCGCCTTGTTGGTGAAGGTGACGGCCAGGATCTCGGCAGGCTGGACGCCGCGGGCCAGCAGGTAGGCGATGCGATGGGTGATGACCCGGGTCTTGCCGCTGCCGGCGCCAGCGAGGATCAGGACGGGGCCGTCGACAGAGGTGACCGCTTCCCGCTGGACCTCCGAGAGCTGGTCCAGCAGCAGATGTGTGTCGGGATCGAAGAAGGGGTCGGACATGTCGAGGTGCAGCGTAGCATGTGGCGGGCCTTGCCATCGGCTCCGATGTCCCGTGGCCGCGGGAGCCACCAGGGGGCTGTTCGGATGGCTTGCCTGCCTTGCGCTTTCCGATTGCCCCCTGCCGGTGCCTGGGGCCGGGAGGCTGGAGGGCGGACTGACACGTACAAGTAACTTGCTGAACCTCTGGTGCCAGATGACATGGAGCGGGAAACTCTTGCTTTCTGCTTGCAAGGCCAGTATCCCGGGCTTGCTTCGTCACTCGGTCCGGAGATGCTCTCTTCGGGGGTCTGACCCTCGACGTGACGCCGTCTTTCTCCATCGAGCCGGGCCGAGGCTATCTGCTGTTCAACAGCGCCGACGAAACCGTCCCACTACCTGAATAGGCCGATGCCGTTATCATCCCTGCTTGGCTTCAACAAGCCGAAGTGAAAGTGGACGTCGAAAAAGTGTGGAGACTGCCATCGTGACTGCCAATGGTTGAGGCGTTTATCCAAGCGGACGAGGGAGTTGGGGAGGAAATCAATCTTGCGGTAGCCGGTGAAATTGTAAGTAGAATGAGGACATGGGCTGGCTCGTCGTCATGATGGTTGCTGTACCGCTGATCGTGATCGGCGGTGTGGCGGCTTACTGGATCAACAAGCAGGCTCAGCAGATCCGGTTGATCGGGGGAGACCCGGAGATGGCTCAGCTGTCGGCCCGGGCCGTACACGCCCTGTCCCGACTGTCGTCCGGGAAAGGTGTGGCCAGCCTGCCGCCGGGTCTGCAGCACGAGGTACGAACCCAGGCTTCGGAGCTGGTGAGTCATGTCCTGCCAGACCTGCTGGAGCGGCGAAGAGCCTTGAAAGATCGCCTGTCCCGGTGGGATGCCGCCTCTCTGCAGAAGGAGATTGGCTCCTATGAGCGGCAGGTAGCCGTCAGCACCGACGAGGAGTCCCGTCGCCTGCTGGAAGCGAACCTGCAGCTCGGTAAGGAGCGGCTGAAGAGCCAGGGCCAGATCCAGCAGGAGCTGCACAAGACAGAGCTTTGCATCCGTGCCCTGGTAGGTAACGTGGAAGCCCTGGAGGATCGTCTGACGGCGGGCGTCACGACCGATTCGAGTACCCCTCAGCTCGAGAGCGCCGGAAGGCTGCTGGAAGAGTTGAAGCAGGTACAGACCGAGTACCGGAAGTTGAGCGCCCAGACGAGGCTGCTCTCGAACTGAAAGAGGCCGGCTCTCATGTCCCGAGACGTGATGACGGATAATCCTGACCTTCGGAGTTTCACGGAGGCCCTGGACGAGACTCTGGGGGAGAAGCTGATCGCCATCATCGAGTACGGGTTGATGTCCCGGACCGGCGACGGAGAAGATCCTTCCACTCCACACAACCTGCTGGTCCTGGTGGATCGGGTCGGTTCCGACGTGACCACAGCCATCCGGGCGCCTCTGGCTCGGATGAACAAGAAGTTGAAGCTGGAGCCGACGCTCTTCTCGGAGCAGTCCTTCCTGTCGTCCCTGGACGTGTTTCCCGTGGAGGCTCACGAGATCAAGAGCAGTTATCGGGTCATCCTGGGTAAGGACGTGGTGGCCGATGCAGAGATTCACGACGGCCACCTGCGGCATCAGCTCGAGTTCGAGCTCCGGTCGAAGAAGCTCTACCTGGTGGGTCAGCTGATGCATCAGAACGAGGATTCCGACGCTGTGGGGGGGACGCTGATGGCCACCCTGGACTCGGTTCTGCTCCTGGGGCAGTACTATCTGCGGCTGATCGGTAAAGAAGTTGTATCTAATCGAGGTTCCCTTGTCCAGGAGTTGACGGAGGCCCTGAAGGTGTCTCCTGAAACCCTGTCGGCCCTGGAGGAAGTATCCCGAGGAGAACGAAAAGTTGGATCGAGCGAGAAAGCCCGGCTGGTCTGGGGTTTCTTGTCTGCCATGGACGCTCTTATCGAGGCCGTTGATGGCCTATCGGACTGATGAAATTCCTGCGAAGCCCATCGCTATGCCTGCTGCTGTTTGCCGCCCTGATGTCTTCGGCGGCTCTGGCCGCCGTCGATGTGCCGTCGCCTCACGGTTACGTCACGGATCTGACCGGGGAGATCCGGGACAGTTCGGTTCGCTGGATGGAGGCGAGTTGCCGGCAGCTGGAGCAGACCGCCAACGTACAGCTGGCGGTCCTGGTGGTGCCTCAGCTCCAGGGGACCACGGTGGAGGACTTTGCACAGCAGGTCTACGACAAGTGGAAGATAGGCGACAAGAAGTCCGAGCGGGGTCTTCTGCTTCTGGTCTCCACGGGAGAGAGGAAGCTTCGCCTCCACGTCGGCTACGGTCTGGAGGGGCAGTTCCCGGACGGCAAGGTCGGCGCTCTCTTGGACGAGCACGTGGTGCCGTCCTTTCGAGCCAACGACTTGACCGGTGGGGTGATCGGGGGCGTGACGGCCGTGATGGCCGAGCTGGGTGTCGGCCAGGTCAGCGCTCCGGTTCCGCGCAAGGTTCACCGAGGCCGGCGACAGATGTCCTCCATGACCATGTTGTTGATTCTGCTATTCGTCGTCGGCCTGTCGGCGGTGAGCCCCTTCTGGCGCTGGGTGTTGCTGAACGCCCTGTTGCACAGCGCGTTTAGTGGACCTGGCCGGTCGGGTGGCTTCGGAGGCGGATCTGGTTTCGGAGGCTTTGGCGGCGGCGGTTCCGGCGGCGGCGGAGCGAGCCGGGGCTGGTAATTACTGAAAACTTTCAGAGCCGCGGCAAGGCGGCTCTCACGAGGAGGAAACTGCAATGAACAAACTCGTACTCGGAATGGTAGCCGTGATGATGGGGGTCATGCTGATCCTGGGGATGACCTTCATCTCCTACAACAACTCCTTCGCCACCATGGAAGAGGACCTGAAGGGCAAGTGGGCCCAGGTGGAGAACCAGATGAAGCGCCGGGCTGATCTGATCCCGAATCTGGTCAACACCGTGAAGGGTTTCGCTTCCCATGAGAAGGAGGTCTTCGGGAAGATTGCAGAAGCCCGGAGCCAGCTGATGAACGCCGGTTCCGTGCCCCAGAAGATCGAGGCCAACAACCAGCTCAGCGGCGCCCTCGGCCGGCTCCTGATGGTGGCGGAACGCTATCCGGACCTCAAGTCGGACAAGGCCTTCTCTCGCCTCATGGACGAACTGGCTGGCACGGAGAACCGCATCGCCGTGGAACGAAAGCGATACAACGAATCGGTGCAGTCCTACAACACGTCACTCCGCCAGCTCCCGGGAGGCCTCATCGCCGGAGTGATGGGCTTCTCCCAGGCGACCTACTTCGAAGTAGCGACCGCCGACAAGGCAACACCGACGGTGAAATTCTAGGGGAGATGCCCATGAATTAGGCGACGCGACGGTCGCCGCCAAGGCGCACCAATTCTAGGAAGCCCGGACGACCTGGAGCTGGAGACCGGGGACGAGTTCGTCGTTCCAAAGAATCTTCCGAAGATCACCGTCGCAGGCGAGGTTTACACCCCGGGCTCGTTCGTCTATCGAGCCAGCAGGTCCGGTCTTCCGGCGAGGCCTTCGACGGACGTCATTTCGCCGAGGGCCGAAGTCTGGACGACATCCAGAACATCGAGGTGGAACGGGGTGACCCGATCTTTGTTCCCCCGGAGTATCGCGTGAAGCGAGACCGGGCCGGAGAGATCCTAGGTCGCCTGTTCAAGCTCTCCATCTCGATCGGCACCCTCTCGAGTGTGTTCCGGTAGCCTCACTATGGATGCCCGCATCCAGGACGACTGAATGGCCGAGTTTTCCCGATCCGTTCGTCCTGAGCCTGTCGAAGCATGTCCTGAGCTACGCCGAAGGGGATGAATGGAGCGGGCGGCCATATCGTCTGAGCCTGTCGAAGCATGT
>JAJFLN010000331.1 GCA_021772705.1 Candidatus Cloacimonadota bacterium
GACAGGCTCAGGACGAACGGATCGGGAAAACTCGGCCATTCAGTCGTCCTGGATGCGGGCATCCATAGTAGGACGAACGGATCGGGAAGACCCGGCCATTCAGTCGTCCTGGATGCGGGCATCCATAGTGGGGCGAACGGAGGAGGGGACCCCCTACGGGACATGCACCCCCCGACACCGGATTGACTCCCGCTCCCGGGCGCGGTATGACAGCCAGGACCGGCCGATCCCGGCCGGCTTGGAACCCCGGGGAGGCGCTCTGTCCAGTACCGGTCCCATCTGGAGCGTGGTCCTCTGCATGGAGGACGGGGCCAGCCGCACCGCACTGGCTGACTCTTTCGATTCCGACGTGCAGTTCCAGGTCACGAGTCCGGAGGAGGACTTGCTGGGCCTCTTGGGCCATGTGGAGCCCAACCTCCTGCTGTTCGGAAGCCCCACCGGCGGCCACCTCGGCCTGCTGAAGAGCGTCCGTACCGCTCATCCTGCCTTGCCAATCCTCGTCTTGTCCCTGGGAAGCACCCTGGCCTCCGAGGGATTCCTGCGGAAGCTGGGTGAGATGTCCGTGACCCGGTTCATCGAACTCCCCATCGATCCTGACCCGTTCCAGACCCGGATCCGGGGGTTCCTGGCTGACCACGGTGGCAGCGACAGGGGCCTCCAGAGCTACAAGCGGTTCTTCCGGGCCGGCGACGTGGTGTTCCTGGAGAACGACATCGGCCGGGAATGCTTCATCATCGGCGCAGGCAGCGTCAGGATCTCCAAGGCCCTCAATAGCTATACCCTGCATCCCCTGGCCGATGTGGGCCCCGGCGAAATCTTCGGCGAGATGGCACTCCTCTCCTCCGGACGCCGGTCCGCCACGGCCATCGCGGCAGAGGATACGATCACAACGGTCCTCACCCAGGACAACTTCAGCAGTGTGATGAAGGACAGCCCGGCTTTCGCCCTCGAGTTGCTCGACGTGTTCGTCCAGCGGTACATCGAGGCGGGCCGCAGACTCGACCCCAGCGCCGGCACCGGCGAGTCCCACCGGGGCTGGTTCCATGAGGAGGCCAGCCACTACGCGTCGCGCCCCCCTCCCCCTCCGGACCTGGAGCGCAGGATTCTTGAACCCGGCGAGACCCTGCTGCGGCTAGGAGAGACGACACAATCGCTCTACTGGGTCATGGATGGCCACCTGGAGATCCGATCCCCCACTGCGGGAGGCCTGGAGCGACCCGACTGTCAGCAGGCAGGACCTGACACCCCTCTGGGCGAGATCGCATTCCTCACCGGCGAGGCCCTGGACGTGACAGTCACGGCCAGCGAGAAATCCACCGTCGTGGCCGTTCCCAGGGAGAAGTTCATCGCCGCCGCCGTGGCACGGCCCTCGGTCTGTCTTCAGCTGGCCCAGAGCGTGGCAGGCCGGGTCCGGCTCCTGAACCAAACACTGGGAGTCCGAGAAGTCCTGGAGCTGGCCTGACCCATGAACAAGACAGACATCATCGAACGGCTGCGCCACTCCGGCCGCCTGGGGCCCGAGGAGCTGGATCAGATCACCGAGACCGCCTCTCAGGCCGGTGTGGAACCGGAGGATGCCCTGTTCACCCTGGGACTTCTTCCGGAACAGGAGCTGGCGTACTTCCTGGGAGAAGCCTACAACCTGCCCTACTTCCGCCTGGCTCAGGCCCAGGTGCCCGCCCGGGCCATGGAGGTGATGGGCCTCGATAGGATGGAGAAGCATCTCCTGGCCCCGGTCAGCCTCCGCCCTGACGGTATGACCATTGCCATCGCCAACCCGGCGAAGGTCCCCGACCTGTCCCCCCTGGTGGAGTACTTCCAGTGCCCTATTCGTCTGGCCATCTCACCGGCCTCGGAGATCCGCGCACTCCTGGGCCGGACCCGAGCCAGCCAGGAGCAGTACCGCCAGCCCCAGGCGGGCAGCAAGGCGAAAGAGGTTCAGGCCGCCAGAATCGCTCCCACCGGATCTCCCGAGGTCGCCGGGCCGCCTCCAAGCGACATGGACATCATGCGGGCACTGGGGAAGATGCTTCTCGATGCCTCCATGGGACACGTGAGCGATGTCCACCTGACTCACTCCCAGGAGACCATCTCGATCCGCTGCCGCCGGGATGGCGTGCTGGAGGATCGAGCCCTCGACCTGCCCCAGAGGGACCACCCTCGACTTCTCGAACTGGTGAAGAGACTGTCAGGAATGGACCTGGCGGAGAAGAAGCAGCCACAGACGGGACGGATGAGTCTGCCCGTCGGTCTTCAAGGTACCCGGAGAGACCTGTCGGTTCGGGTCGCCTGCATTCCCACTGGCCTGGGAGAACGGCTGAACATCCGTGTCCTGGAGACTCCCGAGCGACGCTTCGGCCTGGAGGATCTGGGGTTCGAGCGGAGTAACCTTCGGCGATTGCGCTGGCTGCTGAAGCAGCCAGCTGGCGGTCTCATCCTGACTTCCGGCCCCCTCCGGAGCGGCAGGTCCACGACTCTGGCGGCGATCCTGGACGAGGTCCCCGCGGAGGGGAAAGCCCTGTTCTCCGTGGAAGATCCTATCGAGCAGAAGCTCGACGGAATCTGTCAGCTCGAGGCCGATCCGGGAGGACACCCGGATACACCGGACCTGATCATCGCCGCGGCGGATCAGGACGCCGACGTGATCATGGTCAGCAATCTCCAGGGGCGAGAGGCCATCGCCACAGCGGTTGACACGGCCTTTGCCGGTCGCCGGCTCCTGGCTGGCCTCGTCTCCTGGGACTCCGCCTCGTCCTTGCAATTGCTGCTCCACGGGGGCGCTGACCCCTTCAAGCTCGGCTTCGCCCTTCGGGGCATGGTCTGTCAGAGACTCGCCCGGACCCTCTGCTGCGAGTGTCGCAAGCCCATCTACCGGATGCCGGAGGATGTGGTGCGGATCAAGGACCGCCTCGGCCTGACCGGCGCCACCCTCTTCGAGCCCGTGGGCTGTCAGAGCTGCGACTACCGAGGCTTCAGCGGCCGGACAGCCATCCAGGAAGTCTTGATAGCCTCACCGGAACTCTCTCACTGTATTCAGACAGCCGCACCCCTACGAGAGATCTCCCGTGTCCTGGAGGAGCTGGGAAACCCCACCCTGGCCCACGACGGTTTCTCCAAGGCCCTGGCCGGCATCACCACCGTCACCGAAGTCCAGCGCGTCCTGTCCATGTAGAAGCCTGGGGACAGGTGACTCTGAGCCACTCCGACGACCCGTTCGCCCCGAGGCTGTCGGGGGGGGGCCGTCCTCGCCCTCAGGCCCCTGGACAGCCTCAGACGATATGGCCACCCGATCCGTTTATCCCCTTCGACGTCGCTCAGGACATGCTTCGACAGATGGCTCAGACGATATGGCCGCCCGCTCCATTCATCCCCTTCGGCGTCGCTCAGGACATGCTTCGACAGGCTCAGGACGAACGGATCGGGAAAACTCGGCCATTCAGTCGTCCTGGATGCGGGCATCCATAGTAGGACGAACG
>JAJFLN010000332.1 GCA_021772705.1 Candidatus Cloacimonadota bacterium
CCACTATGGATGCGGGCATCCATAGTGGGGCGAACGGAGGAGGGGACCCCCTACGGGACATGCACCCGTAAAGAAGGGCCAGTGTTCCGCCCAGGCAATAGCCCGCCAGGCTGAGCTTGTCCGTTCCCGCATGCCTCAGGACTCTGCGGACAGCGCGATGCAAGCAGTGCGTCACGTAGTAGCCGAGGGTGAGCTTGCTCTGACCCGGGTTCGGCTCGCCCCACTCCAGCAGGTAGACGTCCAACCCTCGCTGCAGGAGTGCTTCCACGAAGCTCTCCCCCTCGAGAAGATCCATCACATAAGCACGGCTGACAAGAGAGTAGACCAGGAGGAATGGGGTCTTCACGGTTGCTGGAGTCTCGCGACTCGTTCAGGTAGTCATTCACATTCATTTCATTCTGGCTCATCGTCTTCCTCCTCGTCGTTGTGGGTGAGAACTGAATCATATCTCATGATTATACGGATAAGGGGCTCACCTGTTAACATGCAATCATTTACTTTATCAACATTTACCTCCATTATTATGAGAGATGATTCAGAAGCCTGATTCCGCCCCATACCAGGGTGATCCCATCGGACCTGGAAGCCTCCCAGATGCCACGTGATCCCTCGACAGGCCGAGGCCACCGGACTCGACGCCTCCTGCTCGACGCCACGGCCGTAGCCTGCGTCCAGAAGGGATTCCACGGCGCCTCGATCTCCGCCATCTGCCGTGCCGCCGGCGTGGCCAACGGCAGCTTCTACCAGTACTTTCCCGACAAGGAGGCGGCTTACCAGGCGCTACTGGAGGAGCTGAGGAAGGCCTTCGTCATGAGCCTCTCGAAGGCGGAAGGTCCTGGGGACGCCGCTTCGAGGCTCTTCGATCTCTTCGAGGCGCACGGCCACAGCTTTCAGGCCTTCCGGGAGGCGGAGTTCCTCGAGACCGGCCACCCTCGACAGAGCTTCTACGACGAGGTGATTCCCGCTCTGGCCTCGTCGCTTGGAACCAGCGAAGCCGTGGCCTGGGCGGTCTTCGGAGCTCAATCGATGGTCTCGCTCCACATCGGAAATTGGGGGGAAGGCAAGATCCCTCGGGCGGGCCGCCGGGCGTTCCTGGACATCATGCTCAATGGGATTGCTCCGACTCCCTCTCGACTCTGGGAGGACCTGCAGGTTCCCCCACTCCACCCTGCCTCTCCGGGGACTATCGAGGCGCCCCATGGGGACAAGTCCTCCAGCCGAGGGGAGCAGACGCGGCACCGCCTCATCGCCAGCGGCCGCTCCCTCTTCGCCACCACCGGCTATGCCCGGACTCCCATAGCCGACATCACCCGGGCCGCCGGAACCGCACTGGGTACCTTCTACCTCTACTTTCCTTCCAAGCGGGACCTGCTCGCCGAACTGGTCCATCGGATTCGCGCCGAGATCGCCGAGGCTGTGGAGAGAGGCTCCCGGGGCGTCCGTCACCGACTGGAGCGGGAAAGAAGGTCCCTCCTGATCTTCCTCGTTTACCTGGCCGAACACGGTGAGATCTATCGCATCGTCCGTGAAGCCGAGTTCTCCGAACCCCCCATCGGCCGTAGCTACTACGAAGAGATCGCCGATCAGTACAGTTCCCTCATCGAGTCAGCTCAGCTGAAAGGCCAGGTCCGTCCCGGCGATGCGAGGATCATCGGTCTCAGCCTCATGGGAGCCACCTCCATCGCGGGCATGCGATGGGTCCTCTGGAACAGGGGCCGCCCGGCGCCTCATGAGGCGATCCGAGAGACACTGAAATGGACATTCAACGGGCTGGACAGGCTGTGATCCCGAGACCTGATTCACAGGGGGCCAACACTTGGCGGCAACTCAGGGCTCGTCAGGAAACGAGCATGGCCTGGATGGGCGAGGGGCTACGATAGCCCCCCAGGCAATCACTCGACGAGGGAATTCAGATCCACGGTGCCGACGGTTCTGCCGAAGCAGAGGTAGCCTCGCCCCGGCCGCATCAGAGTGGTCAGCGCCGCTGGATCGGGTCGCAGGAGCAAGTGACGGCGATCGAGTTCCAGGAAGATCTGCAGCAGACCGATGGGGAAGCTCGTGCCCTCGGTTCGCAGCGTGGCAACCAGTTCGCTGCCGTTCGATGTGGTCGACAGCTGCATGGCCGGGGGAGGAGGCCGTGAATCCCGTGTCGCTGTCAGCTCCACCTGATAACTTCCGGTGGCGCTCCCGTCGGCCGCCTCGACCCTCACGAAGTGGGGTCCCACGATGTGCCTGGGGCGAAACAACCGGATCTCGGCGACACCTCCGGCGGATGCTGCGGTGGCCACGGCAGCTCTGTCGGGATCGAAGAGAGTCAGCTTCACTCCGATCGACTCCAGTGCGCCGGAGGTGCTGGGCAGAACGGTGGCTCGAATCTTGTAGACGTTTCCCGCCGAGGCCGTGAACTGGAAGAAGTCCTGATCGCCAACCGGGGCCAGGGTGGCACTCGCCGGTGAGCCCTGCTGGAGAGAGTCGGACCCTCCGGTGGCGGGATCGAAGTTGTCGGGCTGGTCGTCAGGAGGGCGAGCCGAAACCAGGACTACTATGGAACGGCCCTCCGCGCAACCTGAAAGTTTCGCTTGCCGTCCTGCGCCTCCAGCGCCGCGTGGCGGCGGCGGTCGCGGATGAGTCAGCAGAGACAACGCACGAGGGGGCGCGCTTCGACGACGAATCACTCTAC
>JAJFLN010000333.1 GCA_021772705.1 Candidatus Cloacimonadota bacterium
GTGAATAGGCGGCGCCGACTCCGACGCCAAAAGCGATTTCATCCTGCACACCGGAGTGGCTCCGGAGCCTCCCTGACCTGTTGGAGGACCCCCGTAACGAGTGTCCCTGACAGGCTTCGAGTCGAGAAGTGTAACAAAAGTTCCGAAATCAGGCAATCAATTGTTCTGATCTTCTGATCCGGGGACACACGACTGGGCCCGAACACGCCATCGGCTGCCAGGCAGCACGGATACCTCTGGAATTCGGGTCCAGTCGTGTGTCCCCGGATCTCCTGGAGTCGGTCTAGCGGCAAGCTGGAGACCCGCTGACCTGGCCGGTCCGTTCAGGCAGGCAGACGGATGAAGAACCGGGTACCGCGGTTCTCCTGGCTCTCGAAGGTGATGGTTCCCTTGTGGTTTTCCACGATACCCTTGCTGATCGACAGCCCCAGACCGGTGCCATCGGGCTTGCCGAATGTGACGAAGGCCTGGAAGATTTTCTGCTGCTTCTCCAGCGGGATGCCGACGCCGGTGTCCTCGAAGCTGATGACGACGTGGCTCTTCTGGCTCGGGTCGGACTCGAGGCTCTCAGTCTGGGTCCGGATGGTCAGGCTGCCTCCATTGGGCATGGCCTGGGCGGCATTCATCATGAAGTTGAGGAAGACCTGCTGCATCTGATGACGATCGACGTGAATGTCCGGCAGCTGAGGATCGAAGGCCCGGATGACCTCGACCTTCTTGTATCTGGAGAGGGAGTGCTCTGCCAGGATGAGAGTGTTCTCCAGGACTCCGTTGATGTTGGCTGCCTCGAGCTTTCGCTCCCCCCGGCGAGCGAAGCCCATCATGCTGTCAACGATGCGCTGGATCTGATTGGCCGCCTCGTGGACGCGCTGCATCTTGGGGAAGAAGAAATCGTCTTCCTTGTGCTTGGTGAAGTAGAGCTGGGTATAGCCAGAAATGGCCGTCAGGGGATTTCGAATCTCGTGAGCCACGCCGGCCGAGAGCTGGCCCATGGCGGCCATCTTCTCGTTCTGCACCAGGGCGTCCTGCTGTTGTTTGATCTTATCCAGAGACATCTTCAGGTTGTTATAGAGCTTGGAGTTCTCGATGGCGACGGTGACCATATCGGCGAAGGCCACGAGCATGTTCAGGTCAGCATCGGAGAAGCAACTGGACTGAATCCGGTTGTCGACGTAGAGCACGCCGTGTCGTTTCAGCTTGTGAGTCAGGGGCACGGACATGGCGGACCGGATGTTGTACATCTGGATCGATCCGGACTGCTGGAAGCGCTTGTCGATGAGGGCATCCTGGGTCAGGACGGGCTCCCCCTTCTCGAAGGTGAACTGGGCGATGGATCGGGAGACGGGCAGAATGGATCCCTTGGGGGCATCTCGCTCCACGCTCTTGGAGACAACGGGAAGCAGCTCCCCCTTGTCGTTGGCCATCATGATGAAGCCCCGGTCGGCGTAAAGGACCTCCAGGGCCAGGTCCATGACCTTGTTGAGAAGCTCCTTGATGTCCATCACGGAGGAGACCACCGTGGCGACCTTGTAAAGGATGAGCAGCTTGTTGGTCGAATCGGCCTTGTCGATCTGCCGGTTCTTCAGGAGAGACAGGGTGTCCTGCTTCAGGAGCTTCTCGAAGCTCTGCCCCTGCAGCGGATCCGCCCCGTCAAGACTGCCGGGTCCCGCCTCATCGAGAGGCGCCGCCTCGTCCTGAGGTGGGACCAGGACGTCCCGGATTCGCGACTTGGGGCTGGAGAAGAGGAACTCCTGGGCGCCCATCGTGATTCGATCTCCATCGGCGAGGATCGATTCTTCGATCCGTCGCCCGTTGACCTGGATGCCGTTGGAGCTCTTGTAATCAATGATGTAGAAGCGGCCGTCAGCAGAGGTGATCAGGGCATGCTTCCTGGAGAGCTGGTCATCGTTGATGAGAATGTCGCAACCGGCCTCGCGTCCCACGAAGAAGACGGGCTTGGTCACGCGGTACCGCTTGGCACCTTGCTTGAGATAGGCTTCTGGGATGGCCATGGACACCCGGGTCCGTTTGACAACTTGAAATGCCAGAACTAATATTGATGCTGGTTCCCCCTGATTATATTTGGGCTCAGCCGCTGCATCAAGACGAATA
The DNA here is from genome assembly GCA_021772705.1 of Candidatus Cloacimonadota bacterium. GTDB lineage: Bacteria > Muiribacteriota > UBA6191 > JACPRK01 > JACPRK01 > OFTM100. The sequence goes on from JAJFLN010000333.1 coordinate 2,113, forward strand.
CTCGAAGACGCCCCGGGAAGGCGCCGAGAGTCGCCGCCAACCGGGACGCCTGTTGACCAACGGGGCCCAAGTCATTTCCACTAACCCGTGTCGAAAGCCGAAGTGACATACAGGAGAGCCGCCCAGGGCAGGTCCGCCAGCCTCGCTCCCTGCGGGGGCCGCTCGGCCCGTGCCCCCGGTACCGGCCGTGTTCAGCCCGCAGGGGAGCTCCAGTCATGATGGGCATCTGCCCCCGCTGCGGCGCCTCGACGACGCCGAAGGCACGCTACTGCCGTGGCTGTGGCGGCAACCTGGCGACGCTCAAGCAACGCCTGGGACAGGGAATCGCCCCGGACGTGACAGCTGCCATTCAACTCTCTTCCATGCCTGTCCCGCCAGCAGCCCCCCCCCCCGCGGTT
>JAJFLN010000334.1 GCA_021772705.1 Candidatus Cloacimonadota bacterium
CTTCGTCAACGCCGGGCTGCTGATGACGGCCGTCATGGTCCGCCGCCCCCAGAGGCCCGCTTCGGCCCTGGCCGGCGCCCTCGCCGGACTGGCGGCATTGACGCGGGCAGAGGGCATCTTCCTTTTGTTGATGCCGATCTGGCAGCTGATTCCCAGGAGGGTGGCGGAGATCCGCTCCCGCCTGTCCCATCTGCTGTTCCTCGTTCTGGGCCTGATGGGAGTCATGTTCCCCTGGTGGCTCAGGAACAGCTCTGCCTTCGGCACGCCCGTTCCGGCATCGGCCTGGAAGGCCCTCTCCATGCTCGACTACAACGAGCTCTTCTACTGGAACCCCACTCCTGCCGCCATGGGATCAGCGCTGCAGATCGCAGGCAAGATGGCAGAGGCAAAGATCGAGGCCCTCGCGTCCAATGCAGGAACCCTGCTGATGGGCGATCTGGGGCTGATGATGATCCTCAGCTTGATCGGACTGGTGGCCTTGCGGAAGAGGCCCATGTCGGAGCCATTCCTTGCCTACCTGATCTTCCAGTATCTGGTGCTGTCGATCTTCTTCAGCTTTCAGGCCCGAAACGGTACGTTCCTGCATTCGATGATCGCCATGCACCCCTTCCTCTTCGCCTGTGCCGGCCTGGGATTGCGGCGCCTTACATCCTGGCTGGATCGACATCCCCGCCCGCCGGGCCCCAAGAGGTTCACTCGGATCATCGCCGCCGGTCTACCGGCGATCTTGCTGGCCGGTCTCGCCGCGAGCTGGTACAGGGACACGGTCAAGGACACTCAACTGGTGAACCGACTCCAGGATACAGCCCGGAAGTTCGGTCAGTTCGCCAGATGGGCCGAGGCGAACCTTCCCGTCGGCACCCCCCTGATGACGAACATGCCCTTCGAGACTCATCACTTCACGAGCCTCCCCTGCGCGATCATTCCCAGGGACTCGGACCCCGAAGCCATCGCCGAGGTCGCCGAGACCTACGGGATTCGCCACCTGATCACCTTCGGATCACAACTGAACATGGTCCGGCCCTTCGACAAGAAGGAACACGACCTGGGAGACAGAGGCCGGCTCGAACTCCGGGAGGTCTTACCCCTGCAGTCCGGGCCGGCACAGTTCTCGGAGATCCGGATCTACCGGATCAGGCTGAACTCCGAAAGGTCATGACCCCTTCTTCTCCATCCAGTTGCTGAGCAGCTCGATGGGGATCGGGAAGATGGTGGTCGAGTTGTTCTCCTGGGCGATCTCCACCAGAGTCTGGAGATACCGCAGCTGGATGGCCGCTGGCGTCTTCGACAGGACCGCGGCGGCGGCCTCGAGCTTCTCGCTGGCCTGATACTCGCCTTCGGCGGCGATGATCTTGGCTCTTCTCTCCCGCTCAGCCTCGGCCTGCTTGGCCATGGCCCGCTGCATGGACTCCGGCAAGAGCACGTCCTTCATCTCCACCAGGCTCACCTTGACGCCCCAGGGATCCGTCTGGGAGTCGATGATCTCCCGGAGCTTGTCGTTGATCATCTCCCGGCGAGACAGCAGCTCGTCGAGCTCGGACTCGCCCAGGACGGACCGCAGGGTGGTCTGGCTGATCTGCGAGGTGGCGACGAAGAAGTTGGCGACCTTGATGACGCTCTTCTCGGGATCCAGGACCCGGAAATAGATCACGGCGTTGACCTTCACCGGAACGTTGTCCTTGGTGATCACGTCCTGGGTCGGTACGTCGAGGGTGATGACCCGGAGGTCGGTCCGGACCATCTGCTGGATGAACGGCCAGACCAGGAACAACCCGGGGCCCTTGACCTCGGAGAATCGGCCCAGGGTGAACACCACGCCCCGTTCGTACTCGTTCAGAATCCGGATGGCGCTCACACAGAACACCACGATGATCGCTGCTGCGATTCCTATGACCTGCATTTCAGCTTCTCCTTTGTTATCGGCCCTCGGTCTCTCCAGACTGAGGCGAGTCCTTTCGATCGACCTCGAGGCACCCGCTGACGATGTTCCGGATCTTCAGTTGATCCCCCTTCGCCACGGGCTGACCTGACAGATTGACGGCCTTCCAGACTTCCCCTTCGGCCACGACCAGCCCCTCCTGGTCGAAGTCCTCCCGGGCCACGGCGACAGACGCCATCAGCGCTTCACGACCGCTGACGATCGGCTTCTTCAGATCTGTCATGACACGGCTCAACAGGAACAGAAACAGGAAGCCCATGGTCCCCACCACGGCGGCGATGTACTCCACGTTCACCCGGATGGAAGGGGGCGTGTCGAAGAGCAGGTAGGAGCCCATGGCCAGGGCCACCAGTCCTCCGATTCCAAGGACACCGTGGGTCGGGGTATGGGCCTCGAGGATCAGGAAGGCCAGGCCCAGAAGCAACAGGAGCAACCCGGTGTAACTCAAGGGCAACGCCTTGAAGGCCACCAGAGCACCACTCAGACAGAGAGCGCCGGTCACGCCGGGCAGTCCGACGCCGGGCATCTGGGCCTCGAAGAAGAGCCCAGCGATGCCGAGCATCAGCAGCAGGTACGCGATGTTCGGGTCCGACACGGCGGAGAAGAACCTCTCCCGGGCCGTCATATCAATGGGCATCACGGCGGCGCCGGAGGTGGAGAGCTTCACGACCTTGCCGTCAACGAGGGTCACTTCCCTGCCATCGAGTTTCTGGAGCAGCTGGGGAACGTTGTCGGCTATGAGGTCGATGACGCCCCTCTCCAGGGCCTCCCGACTCGGGATGGAAGTGCTCTCCCTGACCGAGTTCTCCAGGAACTCCAGGTCCCGGTTCCGGAGTCTCCCGATGCTCTTGACGTAGGCCACCGTGTCGTTGGTGACCTTCTCCATCATGGTCTTCGCCCCATCACTCTCGCCATTGGTGGGCATGATCGTCACGGGATGGGCCGCGCCGATGTTGGTGCCCGGCGACATGGCCGCCACGTGACCGGCGACGGTGATGAAGGTTCCCGCCGACGTCGCCGACGCTCCGGCGGGAGAGACGTAGACCACCACGGGCAGCGGGGCGTTCAAGATGGTCTGCACCATGGTCTTGGTCGCCATCAACAGGCCACCGGGAGTGTCGAGACCGACCAGCAAAATCTGACCGTTCCCGGCAGCCGCTTCATCCACGGCACGCTTCAGGAAGTCAGAGGAATAGACCGTCAGAACACCTTCGAGACGACACTCGAAGACCGGACCGTTGACGGGGACGGCCCTGGAAGTCTCCTCGGCAGTCGCGAGGTCCGCGATGGCTGCCAGCAGCAGGAGAAACACTGCAAGGAGGCGCGTTGAAGCCATGATTCATCACCTCTGATTCGAGTATACGCCACGGGGAACCCTGGAAGTAACCAAGTTGATCCGAAGGAGGCCGCTCCACCAGGGGCCGGCATCACCTTCGGTGGCGGGGGAGCATCAATCTACCCGGGTGGCCACAACGGCCACCGTGTCAGCTCCCCTGAGGGGCTCGATCTCCAGAATCTCGAACTCCAGCATTGCAAGCTGGGACACCACATCGTCCTGGAAAGCAACCGATTCCGCCACAAGCAAGTTACCGGACTTCGTGAGCCGCGTCCGGGCCAGGCTCAGGAACTGATGGAACCCGGCCTGGCCAACCCGGCTCTTGAGGGCTTCCAGATAATCCACGGCGATCAGCGTCTCGAACCGGTCTTCCAGCTCCGACAGGTCCTGTCCCGAGATCTGGAGACCCGGAAATGCCGACTGCCCCACTCGCTGACGCCATGCCTCCACCTCCAGGACCAGAGAAACTCCAAGAACCGACGCCAGGGGAGCGGCGTCATCTCCCAGGATGAGGGAAGGCGACCTGATGTGCCGCCGGAAGAGATCGACCAGCTGTTGACGGGGGTCCGGCGCCGTCCGTCCCGTCGAAGGTTTACCCGTGCGAAGACAGGGCTCGAGCCAGGTCTCCAGCGACGCCTCGACCTGGCCACGAATGAGCTCGTCCAGTCCCCGCTCGCCTAGAATCTCCCGGGCCCGACTCCGGAGTTGACCGTTCATCCGTTCCCTGGCGCGGCCGAACCGATCGCCCCTGGCCTGGTCCGAAGCCGCCTTGCTTCGAGACACGGCCATCAATCAATGGACAGGATGGCCATGAAGGCCTCCTGTGGAATCTCGACGGCGCCGACCTGCTTCATGCGCTTCTTGCCCGCCTTCTGCTTCTCCAGCAACTTCCGCTTCCGCGAGATGTCGCCGCCGTAACACTTGGCCAGCACGTTCTTCCTTTTGGCCTTGACGTTCGTCCTGGCGACAGCCCGTCCACCGATCATGGCCTGAATCGGAACCTCGAACATCTGCCTGGGGATAGCCTCCTTGAGCTTCACCGTCAGATCCCGCCCTCGGGCGTAGGCCTTCTCCTGGGGGACGATGAGGGAGAGGGCGTCGACGGCCTCACCAGCGACTGATATGTCGAGCTTGACTAGGTTTCCAGGGCGGTGGTCGATAAAGCTGTATTCCATGGAGGCGTAGCCGCGAGTCCGGCTCTTCAGCTTGTCGTAGAAGTCGGTGACGATGTCGGCGAAGGGCACCCGATAGGTGCCGGACACGCGGTTCATCCCGATGTAGATCATGTCGATGTACTCGCCGCGCTTCTCCCGGATGAGCTCCATCACGGTGCCGACAAACTCGGAGGGGTAGTAGATCTTCACCTCCACGTAGGGCTCGTGGATCTTCTCGTAGGCACCGGGCTTGGGCAGCTTGCTCGGGTTGTCCACCCGGAGCATGGAGCCGTCCTTGAGTTCCACCAGGTAGAGGACGGATGGAGCGGTCATGATCAGGTCCAGATTGTACTCCCGTTCCAGCCGTTCCTGAACGATCTCCATGTGGAGCAAGCCCAGGAAGCCGCAGCGGAACCCGAAACCTAGGGCCGCGGAGGTGTCCGGTTCGAAGACGAAGCCCGCGTCGTTGAGCTGCAGCTTGCCCAGGGCGTCCCTGAGGTCCTCGAAGTCGGCGTTGTCGATGGTGAAGAGACCGCAGAAGACCACGGGCTGCGCCTCCTTGTAGCCCGGAAGCGCCTCCTCGCAGCCGTTCCTGACCAGGGTCACGGTGTCGCCGATCCGGGCCTCCCGGATGTCCTTGATGCTGGCGGTCATGAAGCCGACTTCGCCGGCATCGAGCCGATCGATCTCGGTCATCTTGGGCCGGAAGATTCCGAGAGAGGCGACGTCATACTTCTTGCCCGTCGACATGAGCTGGACCTGGCCTCCCTTCTTGATCGTGCCGTCAAGAATCCTGAGGTAACAGACCACGCCCAGGTAAGAGTCGTAATGAGAGTCGAAGATCAAGGCTCGCAGCGGCCGATCGAGCTGGACGGTGGGAGGCGGAAAGTGCTCCACGATCGCCTCCAGGAGTTCCGGAACTCCCCTCCCGTCCTTGGCGCTGATCTTGAGGCAGTGGTCGGCGCTGATCCCGATCACGTCCTCGATCTCCTTGATCACCTCTTCGGGCTGGGCGCTGGGGAGGTCGATCTTGTTGACCACCGGAAGGATCTCCAGGTCGTTCTCCACGGCCAGGTAGACGTTGGCGATGGTCTGGGCCTCAACGCCCTGGGCTGCATCGACGACGAGAACGGCCCCCTCGCAGGCCGCCAGACTCCGGGAGACCTCGTAGGTGAAGTCCACATGCCCAGGCGTGTCTATCAGGTTGAACTGATAGGTGTTGCCGTCCTTGGACTCGAAGAAAACCCGAACGGCCTTGGCCTTGATCGTGATTCCCCGTTCCCGCTCGAGCTCGTTGCTGTCCAGGATCTGGTCCCGGCGCTCCCTCTCGGTGGTGGCGCCCGTCAGCTCCAGGATTCGATCGGCCAGGGTGCTCTTGCCGTGATCGATGTGAGCGATGATCGAGAAGTTTCGAATGAATTTGCTGTCCATTTGGCGGTGTCCGGCCTTCCCCCGGGTGGAGCCGGAGTCTACAGTCTAGCCCTAGGGACCTACAATCGCCTAGTGGTCGATCCCGAGTGGGGTGCATGTCACCCAGGGGGTGGCTTCTGCTGCGATGACTCGGGAAGTTTCACGGAGTCCACAGAGGCCGCAGAGGCCGCAGAGCTCACGGAGGTCCTTTTGGGAGAATCGTACTTGATGCGTCGAGTAGCTGCCTGAGAGTCGGCCCAGGCGCCCCTGTGCTCAGCATCTCACCTCTCCAGACGAAAACCTCTGTGCTCTCTGCGATCTC
>JAJFLN010000335.1 GCA_021772705.1 Candidatus Cloacimonadota bacterium
CCGTTCGCCCCGACCCTTCGGCAAGCTCAGGAGAGGGGCCTCTGCCGCTCCAACACTGGCCCTCGACAGGCTCGGGCCGAACGGATTGGGAGTTTCCGGACGGAAACTAGCTGGTTCTGTCATTTTGGCGCTGCTGCTGACAGTTTCGCCGTCTCCTGTCTTGACCGCCGCAGAGGGGATGACTCCCGAGAAGGCCCGGGAGGTCTTCCAGCAGATCTTCCCGGAGGGACAGTCCGACGTCTACCGGGAGATCCAATGGCGACCCACGGTGATGGAGGCGCTCATCGAGGCCCAGAAGGCTGACAAGCCTCTGGTGATCTGGCAGATGAGGGGCCATCCCCTGGGATTTACCTGAACCAAGGGCACCGAAGACCGGCGCAACAGCTGGTCGGATCCCGAGGCTCGGGGTCTCCTGAACCGGGAGTTCATTCCTGCCGCCAACGACTACTACCGATGGCAGAAGCGCATCTACGATCAGCCCGTCCTCCGGCAGTTCGTGATGAAGTCCGGCATGGCGGACCGGGTCTCATTCCGGAGAGTCTGGAGTCATCTGGTTGCCCCTTACGCGTCCTTCATCGGAGTCTTCGCCCTCTCCCCCAGCGGCATTCCTTTGGCGAAGCCGATCACCACGCCTGGCCCGGACGGGCCGGAGGTGCTCCGTCCCATGTTGGCCAAGGCCCTGGCCCGGTACAAGGAACTGAGCCAGGAAGAGCGCCTTCTTCCCGTGGCTGACGAGGATCTGCCCACATCAACCTGGCCCTGGGACAAGGTGATCGGACGACAGGACGTGCCCGGCGATGTCCTGCCCCTGAGGGTCTACTCCAGAGACCTTCCCAGGGAAGAACCGGTGGATCCGGAGAAGGGTTTCTACTTCCAGGAGTGGGCCCAGGGAGGCTGGAACACGGACTTCCTGTGGCTCGATAGAGCCAGAGAACTGATCCCGTCAGAGCCGGAGGTGGGCAAGAGCTATTCCGTCCCGGAGTGGTTCGCTCGCAGGCTGGCCAAGTACCACTTGGTGGATAACGTGAGGGGCAAGACGAAGCCCTACGAGGATGACGACATCAAGGAACTGGAGTTGGAGGCAAAGGTGACAGCCATCGACGGTGACCGGATCGACCTCCTGCTCACCGGGAACAGTCTGACCATCGCCCATGGCCTCTGGGCCCTGTCGGAGGTGAGCACCCCCGTCGAGGCCGAGCGTGGATTCGACAGCCAGCTCTACGGGTGGGTCCGTTACGATCGGGGGGCGAAGAAGTTCCTCCAGTTCGACATGGTGGCCATCGGCATTCGCTGGGGGTCCACGGCCAGCAACCGGCGGTACGACGACGAGTTCGCGCCCATCACAGACGATACGGACCCGAACCCGATGGGGATCGCATTCACCCTCGCTGAAGAGTCTCTGGAGCAGACCATCCCTCCGAGCTTCCTCTGGGATTTGCCGCCAGAGGATTACTTTGATTGAGCACGGTATGCTTCTATCGCAGGGAGATGGGCTTGCTGAACTTGGAAACCAGGATGCATCGATCGGCAGGTTGCCGTCCCCCACGGAGCCGCCGGCGGGGTCAGGGCGTCTTCGAATGGGGCTTGCTGGTCGTCATGGTCGCCATCCTGGCTATCGCCGGTCTGGGCAGCTTCAGCGACAGCGTCAATAACCTGCTGACCAGTGTCAGCGATGAGGTCGAAGAGGCAAACGCAAAGACGGCGCCGTCGGAGGATGGGGAGTTCCTCGACGAAACCGGCGATGGCGGCGGCGTCGGAGGATCCGGCGGCGGCGAGGCCTGAGTCTCCACCGGTCCCGCTAGAACCGACGGTCTCGGCGGTCTCGGAGATGCCCGGAATTCCGGAGCGCTCCAGCCGTGAAACCTCTCTGGCACGATGGCGCTTCGCCGCCCTTTGCGCCTCCCTGATTGCCCTCCTGGCAGGAGCTCTGGTGGCTCTCCTGCCGGCGATCGAACTCATCGATCCCGAGCGGGTCCTTCTGCCGCCTCATCGCCCGGAGGCCCTCTGGGACCCTCCACCGAGACACCGGTTGCTCCGAGCTTCCCCGGCACTTGTAGCCTCCGCCCGCATGGCTGCACGGATACCCGATGTCCTGAAGAGACTGGGCGTCCTCTGTCAGTCTCTCCGGAGAGCCATGCCAGGTCTTCCGGCCTATCCGGAGGGAGAGCGCCAGCTCCTGCCCTCCCAGCCACTGCCGCCGGAACAGTTGCTGGAACTCTGGGAGCAGGGCCGGCCAGGGGACCCCTTCTCCACAGCCCATCTTGCCTGGCACCTGGTGACGGAAGCGGGACTTCGAGGGAGGCTGGTCCGGTGCGATTCCGGACGGCTGCTGAGAAGCCGGTCCATCGCCGGCGTGGAGGTCTGGGACCCGTCGCGCCGGAGGTGGATCTTCTTTGACCCCTGGATCGGGATCGGATTCAACAACCCCCATGCTCCCTTGTCCCTGTTGCAACTTCGAGAACGACTCATCACGGGCAGCTGGGTCAGTGACTTTCCATTCGTCGAGCCCAGCCCCGAGAGCGGTGGCGGCCTCCGGGCCATGGAGTACTCCGGCCGGTTGCGCCACGTCTGGTACTGGAAGGAGCAAGTCGATGCGGAGCAGCCCGTGAAGTGGACCCTGATGGTGGACGACCGGGTGTCGACCTGGCCCTATGGTCTCAACTCCCTTCCTGCCCCCTTCAGCCGGTTTCAGGCTTCTGACTCCCCCTCCCCGTCCCGGCGCGTCTTTCGCCAGCTGTCGTTCCTGATCGGGCTGCTCTATCTGCTGCTGCTCCTGTGGCATCCAGGAGAGGGGAACTACATCGCTGCCCGGCTCGCCGGCGACCTGGGTCGTCTGATCGCCGGTCCAGGGAGATTCCTGAGGCTTGTCAGAGCCGCCGGGGCGAAGGGCTTTCGCAGCTCCTTGGGCACACTGGCGCACCGGGTGGCGGGGAGCGTCGATCCTCAGAGGGGACGATGGATTCAGATCTCCCGGCGCCCCATGGTTCTACGGCATCGGCGTCTTCCGGTCACCCTCGTCCTGGCCGCGGCAGGGGGCGCCATCTTCCTTTCCACGATCTTCTTGATGGTGCCTGAGTGCGTCGAGGATGCCTACATCACTTTCCGTTACGCCAGGAACATGGCCCACGGAGCAGGACCGACATTCAATGCAACTGAGCCTGCGGTGGAGGGATTCTCCAACATGCTCTGGATGCTGTTCCTCTCCGTAGCGTTCCGGTTCTGGGGTGACCTGCCCACTCTGGCATCGGCCCTGGGGGCGGCCATCGGCCTCGGAGTCCTCTGTGTCGTCGCCTGGACAGCCACCAGGATTGGAGACCGGCCGTGGCTTCCTGTCTTCATACTGGCCACCAGCTGTTCCTTTGCTGGCAGCTGCACCTCCGGTCTGGAAACGGGGCTGGTGGTGATGATCACCACCCTGATCGCCCTGTCCTGGGCCCTGGAAGGAGAGGGGCCATGGGGTCTGGTCAGGACCTCCGTGGCGTGCTGGCTCCTCACCATGGCCCGGGCCGAGGGATGGTGGCTATTCCTCTGCATCAGCGCTGTCCGGATCTTCGAGATCCGTCCCGGTCAAACCCGGAGCCTGCCGCGCTTCTGGTTCCTGCCATTCCTCCTGCTCTTTGGCGGTTACACGGCGTGGCGGGTGTCTGTCTTCCATCAACTGGTGCCCCATGTCTACGGAGTCCGGCTGATCCTCCAGCGGGGCGGGTTGCTGGAGCGGCTGGCCCCGGGGTTGATCTACGTGCTCTCCGGGCTGCTGGCGATCCCTGCGGGCATGGCGGCAGTCTGTCTGATCCCGCGGCTGCCCTGGAACCGGTTCTCCATGCGCATCGTCCTCGTGACGTTCATGCACTTCACGCTCATCGTCCTCGTCGGAGGCGACGCCCTGTACATACGGGACAGCCGCTTCCTCATGCCCGTCCTGCCTCTCCTGGCTCTCATCGCTCAGATGGTGTGCCTCGAACCTCCCGGAGCAGGCCCTTCCCGGCGTTTGATCCGGGGGGGACTGGTCGCTGCCTCCGTTGCCGGCGCCCTGATGTACCTGCCCTTTCCTCAGTCTTCGCCCATGCCCAAAGCCTCCCCTTTGGTGAGCTGGATTCCCTTCGGTTTATCGGAGTTAAACGAGCGTCTGACTCACATTAAACGGCATCTGAAGCGCTCCGGGGCCGACACATCGACCTACTCCTTCGACGGGCTTGTGGGGCGACACCTGCTGGACACCCTTCGGCCCTACGAGAGCCTGGCGTGCAGCCAGGCCGGACAGATCGCCTACTTCTGGCCCGGCCGATTCCGGGACTACTTCGGCCTGGCCACGGAGCCGATCCGTCCGGCTCCCTTCGCCCCTCCCCCGGGGGATCGCCCCAGGCGCTACCTTCTGTTGCCGGACCACATGAATCGGGCCCTGGACCCCCTGAGGGAGGCCGGGTACCGGCTGTCACGTGTCTATGTTCAGCTGGCCCCCTCCCACGCCTTCGACTGGAGCCACTATGCCCTGGCGGCCTTCCCTCCCGAAGGGGGAGAACCGCTGGAGGACTCCCTCTTGCAGGCTGGGCGGCGAGGAATCGCCTGGTGGAAGCTCTCCTGGAGGAGGGTGGTCCTCTTTGTGGGACAGGGGGACGAACTCCCCCTCATAGACGGGCCCTCCGGAGCGATCCGGATTCAACGGCTCAAGCTGCTGCCCAGGGAGACTCGGGAGAGTCTGGCCCAGGTCTGGCCGTGGCTCCCGGTGGAGTTGAACTGAGCCCCTCCGGGGGGATTGTCAGGCAGGTGGGCAGCCGGCTCGAGGGCCACGGAGGCCACAGCCTGCGTGTTATCATTGCTTTGCCAGCTTGATCCCGGATAC
>JAJFLN010000336.1 GCA_021772705.1 Candidatus Cloacimonadota bacterium
CAGGCCATCTTCGGCCGCTCCTCAATCGCGGAATCCTCGACGTAGCCCACTACGCCTCCGGTCCCGCTCGCTCGAACCAGCCGAATCTGACCCAAATCTGGGCGCGACTTCTGTGCATTTATTCTTGCGCGGCCCCTTACCGGCCCTGGAGCTTCTTGATCCAGTGGTGGAGCAGGCCGGCTGTGCCGAGGGCGACGCCGACGGGGATGAGCAGCACTGCCAGGGGGTATCGGCAGACCCAGCGGAGCCAGTGGGCCGTTTGAGGTTTCATTCCTTCGTGGCGGGGGCTGGCGGGTTCGAAGGAAAGCCGGAAATCTCCATCGGTCATGGCGATGCCTCCAGGGTCGGCGACGAGGACGACGAAGCGGGGGTCATCCGGAGCTGGTCCCGGGAATAGGTGTCCCTCAGGTTCTGAATCCGGTCCTCCAGGCTGTCGCCCTTCTGCTCGAAGTAGAGCCGGATCAGGTCGTCCATACGGGGGTATTTCTGCTCCCGGTATCCGGCGGCGTCTCGCTCCCTGCGGTCCCCCATCAGCCAGGGCTGGTAGAAGATGCGGGCATAGACATCGGCCGAGACGCCGAAGGTACAGGTGACCTGGCTGTCGTAGAGGATGAACTGCTTCTTCATGTCCGGGAAAGCGGCGATGTCCATGTCCTCGAGCACCAGATCGCTGCGGGGTTCCTCGTACATGGGCGAAACGTGGACCAACCCGTACTCCTCCATGTAGCGAGCCCGCTGACTGTCGAGGGTGGACTCCATCTGCTCCGGCGTGGCGGACTGAACCCGGATGCTTCCATCGGCGAGATAGGGAATGCCCCGCTCCAGGTTATGAATGATAGCGGCGACGTGCATTGACAGCCGGCAGCCGAGACAGACCAGGCTCGTGAGGCCGAAGCCGTAGCGGCCGAAGTCCCCCTTCACATCCTCCCAGAGGATGTCCTTCAAGATTCGCCGGAGGTCGAGAAACTTCTGCTCCACCCGATCCTCGCCGAACTTCTCCGCCAGGGCCCGGGCGTGCACCTTGGTGTTCTCCAGGAAGAAGACGTAGCCGGGGTCGAAGGTCAGGAGCTCCACCTTCTTGGCCTCCCGCAGCATCAGCGCCGCCGCCAGGGTGCTGTCGGTGCCACCGCTGAAGAGGACGCTGACCGTGTCCCGGATCGGGTTCGCCGGCAGTAGGTCTTGTTCACCAGGAGACGAATCTGTCATGGCTTGATCATCCTTTCTCCGTCGCAGCGCCGCTCCCACCAGCTGGCTGCCTGATGGGGCAGAGGCAGCCAAACGTCGTCGGCACCGGTCACACTATCCAGGAACTCTCCGTAGACTTCCAGGAACCTGTCGGATCCACCCAGGTGCGGTTCGGCGTGGGTCGTCAGCACCGCCAGCCCTCCGATCCGCCGGATGGTCTCGATCTTGTTCCGCCAGATGCCCAGTATCTCCCTGGGTGAATGGCCCATGGCCGCGAGCTTGTCTTCCAGCGGCAGGGTCAAGGGCAGCTCGATGGAGCCCTCGGGCCGGCGGAAAGGAAACAGGGTGCCGCATCCCCGGCGCGATCCGAGGAGACTTGCCGTATCGGTATCCGGAACGGAGCTGTCGTACTGAAAATGACGGGCCACCACTCCCGACAGTGCGGGGCTCACCAGCAGGGCTGGCGATCGATAGCCTCGGATCTTCCAGGCCTCCATCCGGTCGAGACAGCCGCCAAGACGGGCCTCGATCTCGTCGGCTTTCAGATACGCCAGGCCCAGGTCGTGACGATCGCCGTGCAGGCCGATCTCATCGCCCCGGGCTGCCACGGCATCGAGCAGATCGGGCCTGGCCAGACCGGCCTCTCCCGTCACGTACCAGCAGGATCGGAGGCCTCGGCTCTTCTCGACATCGGCGATGGCCTGAATCCGCCCCATGCCCAGCACGGTGTCCACGTCGTGGGTCACCACCAGCGCCCATCGCTTGCGATCGGGCCAAAAGGGGTCCGGCACCCGGTCGTTCCCACCTTCCGCCTCCGCCTCCAGGGCAGCCCAGCGGATCCACTCAACGGAGGGATCGAAGGGCCAGAAGTCCGCCGGATCATCGGGCCGGCCGGCGGCGATGAACAGTCGATGGAGGCCGTGGCGCACCGGTCCGGGAAGCCAGTCCGTGTAGCCTGCCGGAAGGCGCGTCACCAGGGGACGGGCCCCATCGAGGAAGGCCTCTGTGAGCCGCCAGCTCACGGCTCGTTCGGGATCGAAGAGAAAGCGGATCTGGCCATGATCTCGAACCACGGCCGGTCTTCCATCTATACGGGCCAGGACCTCGGAGTCAGCCGGCGGACCCGACAGAGCAACGCCGGGGGTGACGGCCAACCGCCCCTCCCTGGGCAGCCAGTTGGGCCTCAGCTGGGGGCTCACCTCCAGCACCTCGAGACGAGGAGGCCGGGACTCGCCAATCTGGCCTCCGCCAGCATGGATCGAGCCGCTCTCACGGGCTGTTGCGGGCCACCAGAACCCCTTGACGGAGCCAGGACAGCTCCCCGGAACCGACGATTCGACGGAGGGGGCCGAGCGGTTCATTCTCCACCAGATCCGGGCCATCTCGTACACCGTCAGGAGGATCACCGGCAGCCGCGTTCCGTTGGCCACGCCAGCCCTGCGGCCCGAGTAGCCCGACGGCACCTGCACGGCGTTCATGCCCAGGGAACAAGATTTAGCCAGGACCTCCGCCAGGAAGAACACACCTCTGGACTCCACATGCAATCCGAGGAACACCTCCCGGCGCCAGAGATGAACCCAGTTGACGTCCTCGAACCGCTTCCGGAACAGGAGGTTGAAGAGACCCAGGAAGACCCGGGACGAAAGCCGGCGGAACAGGGTGTAGTCGGTGCGAGCCGACCGGGCGCCCATGACAATCTGGGAGTGGCGGGAAGCCCGGATGTAGTCGGCCAGATCCGGCAGGTGGAACTGACCATCAGCTGGCAAATAGACGATCAGAGGAAGGGTCGAAGCACGGATTCCAGTCAGGATCGCCTGCCCGCTCCCCTGGTTTCTCAGATGGTGCAACGCCAGAGTATCCGGATGTCGCCGGGCCAGCCGATCCACCAGCTCTCCCGTTCCGTCCGTCGATCCGTCATCGACGAGGACCATCTCCAGACGGCCCACCAGTTCAATGGCATGGGCTCGGATCTCCCTGAAGACCTCTTCCAGACACTCCTCTTCGTTGTAGGCGGGAATGACAATCGTCAAACCCGTCGATGTGAAAGGCCGTTTGCGGGTCATTGGCTTCCCTCTTCCTTGCACAGGACGAAGTTCCCCACCACCAACGCATCAAGGCCGGTGGAGGCGAAGCACCTCAACGCCTCGGCGGGAGTGTTGACGATCGGTTCGCCGCTGTCGTTGAACGACGTGTTCAGGACGACGGGCAGTCCGATGTGGGGCTCCAGGCAGTGGAGCAGACGATGGAACAGGGGGTTCTGCTCCCGCGACACGGTCTGAAGCCGGGCTGTTCCGTCCACGTGGAGCACGGCTCCCAGGTTCTCCCCTTCACCCTCCACTACTCCGAATGTGCGCATCATGTAAGGGGAGGGCAGCTGGCCCAGGAAGTAGCGACTCGCCGCCTCCTCCGGACAGGCCGGAGCGAAGGGCCGGAAGGCTTCCCGATGCTTGACCCGGGCGTTGACCCGATCCTTCATCTCTGCTCTCCGAGGATCCGCCAGGATGGATCGGTTTCCCAGGGCCCGGGGGCCAAACTCCGTTCTGCCCTGGAACCAGCCCAGGATGCTGCCTCGGGCAATCAGGCGTGCGGCCTCCTCAGCGGGATCGCTGACCTCCCTGTACCGGGCGCCAGCGGCATCCAGCGCAGCTCGAATCTCCTGATCGGAGTAGTCGGGGCCGAGGTAGTCTGAGTAGTCTTCCGCCGGCCTGGCCTCGCTTCTCAAGGCGTGGGCCACGTAGAGGGCGGCCCCCATCGCGGCGCCGCCATCGGAGGCGGGAGGACAGACATGAAGTTCCTCGAACTCCGTCTCCGCCAGTATCCGGCTGTTGGCCACCGTGTTGAGAGAGACGCCTCCGGCCATGACCAGCCGTCTCTCTCCCGTCCTCCGATGCAGCTCCGAGGCGGCGTGAATCAGGGCCTCCTCGAGACGGTTCTGGAGAGAAGCGGCGAGCTGCTCGTGCCGGCGCTCCAGCGGCTCGCCCTTCTGGCGCGGAGGACCGAAGCGTTCCCGGAACCGATCGGAACAGCGGGAACGGCTCGGACGATAGTAGGCGAAGTAGTCCAGGTCCACCTCGAAACGGCCGTCGCCGGTCAGGCGAATCAACTCTTCAAAATCCCTGGAGAACTCCGGTTCGGCAAAAGACGCCAGGGCCATCACCTTCCCCTCGTCGCAGTTGGCCTTGAACCCCAGGTGTTCCGTGACCGCTGCGTAGACACTTCCGAGGGAGTGGGGGAAGGAGACATCGGCCAGGGTTTCGATCTGGTTGCCCGTACCCCGGGCCATCATCAAGCTCGTCCGCTCCCCGTAGCCATCGACGGTCAGAATGGCGGCTGATTCGAATCGGGAGGGATAGAACGCCGCCGCGGCGTGGCAGAGGTGGTGGCTGATGAAGTGAACTGTCATGGGCCGGCGAGAACCGGCGAAGTGGAAGGTCTGTTCCACTCTGGAGACCGGACCGCTGTCGGTGGACAGGGCGAGGAGATGGGCGGGCACGAGCTCCAGGAACTCTCGATGATCCCGGTAGGTCATGGCCCGGCGGGAGTCGAACTGCCGGACATGCTCGCCCGGGTTCCAGAAGAACGCGAAGTCGTCGACGGACTCCAGGCCGACTCCGGCCCGACGGAGGCAGAAGGCCAGAGCTTGTTTAGGGAAGGACCGGGAGTGCTTGATCCTGTCGAATCGCTCCTCCATCGCAGCGGAGTCGATCCGACCGTCACGGATCAACGAGGCGGCGGAGTCGATGCCGAAGCTGAGGCCCAGAGTGCTGCTCACGAATCCCATCCAGCCGTGGACGGCGATAGAGTCGGGGCGACCGAGGCGGTCTGTTCCAGAAACCAGCGCCAGGTCCTGGCCACTCCATCCTCCAGGCTGACGGAGTGCCGATGGCCCAGTTCATCGAAAGCCCGCTTCACGGCGGCCACCATCCGGACGGGAGTGCTTGGCTTCTCGGACTCCTGCCGTTCGATCCGGACGGGCCGGTCAACGACAGCGCCCAGGGTCTCGGCCAGCTGGAGGAGACTCGTCTCGGCCCCGCTGGCCACGTTGTAAGTCCGGCCCGCCGCAGCGGGCTGGAGGGCCGCCAGGTTCGCCGCCACCAGATCGTCGATGTAGGTCAAGTCCAGTGTGGTACTGCCATCGCCGTGAATCCGGATCGGTTGTTCGTCCCGGATGGCGCTCATCCAGCGGACCAGCACCTCGACGTGGCGGCTCCGGATGTCCATTCCGGGCCCATAGGCGTTGAAGTAACGAAGAACGGTCCCTTTCAAGGCCGTGCTCCTCTCGAAGGCCTCGAGCAGGTGCTCTCCCGCCATCTTGGCGGCCCCGTAGAACGTGATCGGCGTCGGCGCCTCCGTCTCCTGGACAGGTAACTGGGCCGGCTCTCCGTAGACCGCCACGGAGCTGGCGTAGATGACTCTCTCCACGCCGGCTCGGGCAGCCTCATCGAAGAGATTGAAGGTGGCATCGATCATCAGGGTGAGACAGTCGTCGGGAGACTCCTGACAGCGAGGAATCCGAAGGGCCGCCAGGTGAAAGAGCACGTCCACGTCCTCCGTGACCCGGCGACGGACTTCTCGATCCCGCAAGTCCCCTTCCAGGAGTTCAAAGCGTCTGTCCTTCAGCAGGCCCGCCAGGTTTTCCCGGCACCCTCTGGCCAGGTTGTCGACGGCGACCACCTTGCTGGCACCCCCTTGCAGCAGCGCGGCCCCGATCCGGGATCCGACGAATCCGGCGCCGCCGGTAATGCCATATCGCACAGGGGCTGTATCCACAGACCAACCCTAACGAAGCCGGAAGGGCGGATCAAGGGGCAGAGGCGGCCACCCGCAGAACCCGGGACTGGGTGCATGTCACCCAGGGGGTCCCCTCCTCCGTTCG
>JAJFLN010000337.1 GCA_021772705.1 Candidatus Cloacimonadota bacterium
AAGCATGTCCTGAGCTACGCCGAAGGGGATGAACGGAGCGGGCGGCCATATCGTCTGACCCTTCGGCAAGCTCAGGAGAGGGGCCGGTCCGCGAGACGGTGCTCTGTGCCTCGACAAGCTCGGCACGAACGGATAAGGAAAGAAGCGCTAGTGTGGTGGTCCGCTGTTTCCTTTACATATGATGCCTGTCCATAAAACCGTTCGTCCCGAGCTTGTCGAGGGGCCGGTCCGCGAGACGACGTTCTGTGCCTCGACAAGCTCGGCACGAACGGATAAGGAAGGAAGCGTTAGGACCACCGCACTAGGACCATCACGCTACCAGGTCAGAGTTTCTTCCACTTGCTGGAGCGGATGAAGAACGAGTGGACCTTCCAGTTGCCGTTGGCCAAACGGAGCATCTCGATCAGCGCCCGGGACCGATCTCTCTCCATATCGATGGAGTAATCGAGCAGGCAGCGATCATTGAACCAGGACAAGTTCGAGCGGGTAAGTGAGAAGGAGCGCAGCTTGCCAAGCTTCCGATCCACCAGCTCGATCTGCTTTGAAAAGACCTTGCCGGGAAGCCGCCGCTTCAGACCGTTGGTGAAGAGCCGGTCTCTCAGCTTCTCTGGCTCTCCCTTGCCTGCCTCCTGAAGGAAGTCCTCGGCTCGAACGCGAGCCAGATCGACTCGCTGCTGCCGCCAGACATGATAGGCCCCGCCGAGGGTAATGAGGATCAGCGGCAGTATCCAGAGAAACCGGGAAAACTTCGCCTTGTTGCGTTTCTTGCGTCTGAGCTGCGATGCATCCATGGGCTTGCTGTTCGGATATTGAAGACCTGAATCAGTGCGAGTCAGGCGCGAGCCGCCTTGGAGCGGCCCTTTCGTTCTCGTGACTGATCCAGCCGGTTCAAGTAGCGGTCTGTGTCCTGCTTACCTTGACTGATGAGTCTCTCCACGTGCTCTTCGGAGAAGTCCAGGATCGACAGAATCGTGAAGGGTTCGTGGAACTCGATGGTGTGCAGGTTGATCTCCCGGTAGACGCTCTTCATCACGCCCTTGCGGATCAACTCGTTGATGAACTCCAGCTGCCGGATGTCGTTGTTCAGAACTCCCTGTAGCACGATCTCGATGGTTCGATCGATACACTCCAGCAGGCCATTGGGCCGCTTCGAGAGCTTGGGGAACAGCTTGACCAGATAGATGTCCCGGACTCTCCGGTCGGCGTCGATGGCGGTCTTCAGGGGCGGGATGTTGGCGAGCAGTCCTCCATCCCAGTAGATTCGACCGTCCACCTCCGTCCAGGGAAAGGCGATGGGAATGCTGGCGGAAGCAAGGACATGCTCGGGCATGATGTTCCGGTTCGTGAATATGGAGGACTCTCCGGAGACGACGTCCACGGCGGTGACGAACAGCTTGACCTTGCTCTTCCGGATCTTCTCGACGTCGAAGTACTTGTTGACGGTCTCCAGGAGGGGGTTCGTCTCGAAGAGATGATTCCACTGGAAGAAGTTCCAGACGTCGTAGCGGTTCTTGAAGACGTCTTCCACACCCCCGACGAAGGGGCGGGCCTTCTTCAGCCGCCATGGCAGCCAGGAATCGGGCTGGGCCAGGTTCAGCCAGATCTCCTTCAACTTGTCAGGTGTCATTCCCTCGGCGATGGCCACGGCGTTGATGGCTCCGACGGAGGTTCCCACGACCACGTTAGGGCGAATGCCGTGCTCGTAGAGCGAGGCATAGACACCGCACTCGTAGGCGCCACGTGCCCCGCCGCCGGAAAGAACCAGGGCCGTGACGGGTGGGGCCGGCTTCCGGCTCTTCGTCGTGCGGAGCGGTTTCTTGTCCGACAGGCGAAAGCTGTCGAGTTGTCTGGGGCCACGGGCTGTCATGAGAGGTCTCGCGTATTGTTCATCTTAGAGATATCTGGCGTGGTATGGCAACTGGTGGACCGGTCCATATCTTCGAATCGTGGGATGAATTCACGGGATTGACGATCCTGGGGTCCGTTCTTATAATCATGCCGAATCAGATCCCTCCCGAACGGTGATTATCCCGTTCTGAGAAAGAAACAAGGAGAATCGAAATGAATCGGAAGCGCACGCGGATCACGGCAGCGGCACTCGCGTTCTTGTTCACCGTCAGCCTGGCACCGGTGTCGCTTCTGGCTGCGGAAAACGTGGCCGGGGGCATGACGGTGGACGCAACCGTCGGTCAGCCGGGCAACGCACCAGTCAATACCACCAGCGGCGATGGCAGCCGGGGCTCCCACATCGGCGGCGGAGTGAACCAGTACCCCAACCAGGGCGGATTCGTCGATCCGAACGATCCCTACGGATACGGGAACCGTAACCGGAGGAGTAACCGGATACCCATGCTGATCGGCGCCGCCGTTGGCGGTCTCTTCGGCTCCCACTTCGGAATCGTCGGGTCCCTGGCCGGAGCCGTCGCAGGAGCCCTGCTGGGCAATCTGGTAGGCAATCAGCTCGACGAGCCGGCCTACGGCAATTACCAGGACAACTACAATCACCGGCTGGACCAGTACTACTCCGATTACTACGGACGAGTCGGTGACGGCCAGGCCCGATTGGGCGTCATGCCCGGTATCGCCGGTGGCGTCTTCGGCGCCCTCCTGGGTTCTCAGATCGGCGGTACTCTCGGACTGGTAGCTGGCGGCATCGGCGGCTTCGTGGTCGGCCAAGTCTTCGCTCGGGTTCTGTTCCCGCAGCAGTACTACGACAATCAGCTCTACGGGGGAAACTACCCCTACGATAACTTCCGGAACTTGCCTCCCCAGTTCCAGAGCCCGAATCAGACCGTTCCTGGAACTGGCTACCGGCCGGGATACCCGGGTGTCGTTCCGGCGTACCCGAACTACCCCCCCACGGGCTCCCGCCTGACCCGGGGCAGTGAGACTGGGACACAGACTGGCGACCTCAGTACCTTGAGGGCCAACTTCTTCAAGTCAGTCGAGAACTACCAGGACGTGCTGAAGACCGGGACCAACGCCGACAAGCTCGAGGCCCGAGAGGCCTTCCAGAAAGCTCGAGACAGCTACTACCGGAAGAAGGCTCAGCAGTAGCCTAGGTATCGGGTAGAGCGGACGGTTTGCTGGAGCCGAAACAGTTCAGGCAGGCCGTTCGTGGCAGGCGAAATCACGAGGCCAGCGGCAACCAAGAACCAGCCGGACTCTCTGGTGACCGGACGATGAACTCAAGCGCTCCGGAGCTTCCGAGCCTGGCTGTGCATGTCCAGACAGGCCTGGCATCCGAGATGGGACCGTCCTTCCTGGACCTTGTGCTTGCCGCAGTAGATGCAAAGGCCCGAGGCCTTCCACTTCCGCCGCATCTGGAGCCGCCGCCGGTTGGTGGCGTCTCGCTTGCATCGGATGTTGCAGTAGAGCTGGAAGGTGGAGCGGGACACGAAAGGCTTGCCGCAGCTGTTGCAGCCCGCCGCCTTCAGAGGGCAGGGGTTGCAGGAGATGCAGTACGGTGCATTTCGTCGAAGTTCACAATCCCGATCCGTGATCCACTTGTTCAAGGCCGGGCATTTGACCCGGCTGCCACGCTTTTCCGGCTGAGGGTATATGGAGTTGCTGATTGTCATGAGAAGGTCGAAGTTTAGCATCGGTCGCACATTCCGTCAACGTGGGCCTCGATATTTGTAACAAACTGCCTCTGGACGAAGTTTCCGGAGACCAGGACGTCAAGGGAGAGACATGGCTTCAAAGCCGACCCAGAAAGACCTGCAGAACCTCCTGATCGGATCCCACATGAGTGTGGCCGGCGGGCTCCATCGGGCTTTCGAGAGGGGCCGTTCCATCGGGTGCCGGGCCATCCAGATCTTCACCAAGAACGCCCGCGGCTGGCACTCAGCTCCGCTGGAGGAAGAGCAGATTCGACTCTTCCGAAAGGAACTGGACGATGGAATGTCCGACCGGACAGCCGCCCATGCTTCCTATCTGATCAACCTGGGCGCCCCCCCAGGTCCCGTGGCGGATCGGTCCATGACGGCGATTGTCGATGAGATAGAGAGGTGCGAGGCTCTGGCCATTCCCTTTCTGGTTCTCCATCCCGGGGCCCACGTCGGGGGAGGCGAAGAGCCCGGAATGGATCGTATCGCAGCCCGTCTGGACGAGGCCCACCGGCGGTGCTCCGGATTCAAGACCCGGGTTCTCCTGGAGAATGCAGCAGGCCAGGGCAGCTGCCTGGGGCACCGATTCGAGCACCTGGAGGGAATACTGTCTCGAGTAGCCGATCCCGAACGCCTTCGGGTCTGCTTCGACACCTGCCATGCCTTCGCCGGTGGCTACGACATTCGAACCGCCGCGGGGTACGAGACGACCATGCAGGAGTTCGATCAGCGTATCGGCCTGGATCGGATTGCCCTGATCCACCTGAACGACAGCAAGAAGGGGCTCGACTGCCGCGTCGACCGTCACGAGCACATCGGTCGAGGAGAAATTGGCCTCGAGGCATTCCGCTGCCTCGTCAATGACTCACGCCTGGCTGGAATTCCAAAGATCTTGGAGACTCCCAAGGGGCCCGACATGGCCGAGGATGTGGAGAACATGACCCTCCTGGAAGGGCTGCTGGGGAAGAAGAAGGTTCCGTTCCGGCGAGCTGCGGAGGCCCTGGATCGCCCGGCGGCAACCCGGCCCGGACGGGGGCGCAAGGTTCGAACCGGCTGAATGACTTGCCGTCCCGGCACAGGTTGCCGATGTTCCCCTTGTAAGAACCTGAAATACTCCTGAAAACTTCTACCCTCGCAGCTCTCTGTCTCAGCCCGGTAGAAGTTTCTCTTTTTCCCGCCGCGGTGTTAGACTCGGACCACTGTGGGCCTGGGTCCGGTCGAGTTCCCCCTCCCGAGGGTCGAGCCGCCTGGCCACGCCGGCACAGGAGATTTCATGTTGATCCGAGGTCAGTTTCCCCTTCGCTCCCGAACTTCCGGCGGTATGGCCGGGTTGTCTCTCTGGGACCACGGTCAGAGAAACATCAACGACGACGAGTTCTATAAGGACGATCGGGACTTCTATCGCCGGGAGCTGGGGGACAAGCTCATGACCTACCGGCAGTGCGTCGCTGCCTGTGAGTTCCAGCAGGAAGCCTACTATCAGAACCGCGAGAGCGGCAGCTGGTCGAATCTGGACCTGATGGAAGTTCCAGGTTTCGCCGCTTTCGTCATCGAGAATCGCTTCTGGAGCATTCATGCTCCCGTGGCGGACGCGGACATCACGGACTATGAGAATCAGATTCACCTGGAGTGGTCCATCCGGGAGACCCGGGAGGCCATCGACATGGCCTTCAAGAGCTTCGCCGACACGGTGGTCATCCACCCCGGCTCTTACAGCCTGAAGAGCCGGCGCTTCTGGCCTCCGGCGGAGGAGGCCCTGGAGATCACCAACAACCGGAGGGTGACGCTCAACGCCAGCCTGCGGTCACTCATCAATCACTTCCTCTACCGGCTCGAGGAGTGGCACCAGCGGATTCAGCAATTCCAGACCACCCGCAAGACGCTGGCCGAGGAGATCCAGGCCCTGTTTGCCGAGCTGGACGAGGCCCCGCCGGCGACGGCCGAGCGGTACCGTCTGGCTGCAAGGATCCTGGAGCTGATCGTGAAGAACGAGCTGCCCCTGGACCTGGTCCGGTATTGCCACCACCCGCACCGGGGGCTCCGGCTCGCAGTCGAGAACGTGGAGCCACCGAACTTCATCATCAACACCACGGGGCAGCTTCGGAAGATTCATTCCCTGATGATGGGGCTCTATCAGGAGGGTTTCGAGCAGGCCTCGGGTCTTCCGGATGAACTCTTCGAGCGGTTCCGTCCCGGGATGGTTCTCGATGTGGCTCATCTGCTCAACAGCAAGGTGATCCTCTCGGGCTCCGAACACGAGGAGATCAGCCACATTTTCGAGGACCACGAGGATCTCGACCGGCCCTTCGTCAGCCTGCCAGGAGAGTATCCCGCAGACGAGGACGAACAGTCCATCGAACCGCTGCTGAACAAGTTCGTCCGGGAAGGCTGCGATGATCTTCTGTTCGCCTACATTGCCGGATGCCGGAAGACGGATCGGTTGATGACAACTCACGACCCGGTCCACAGTTTCCGGAAGCGCGTTTACCTGCACCCCAGGGTCCATGGCAAGGGGACCGTCGCCCGCTACAGCCTGCGGACCATCGAGCCCGACTACGAACTCAACCTCGCGGAGGTCATTCAGGTCCTGGGGGCCGACAAGGTCTTCCTGATGAAGCTCCACGATCTCCCCCCTGAAGAGGTGCTGTCCAGCTTTCACAACATCTCTTGCTACCTCGATTTCCTCGCAGGGGAGCGTCGCCGGGCCAGGGAGCGTCTCGATGGATATCTGGAAACTCTGAGACAGAAACCGTCAGGGGCCGAGCAGGCCGCTGCCGTGGAGGATCGTCTGCGGAGAGCTCGATTCTACGTCCGGTCCCATCAGGCCACCGCCGAGAACTGGCGCCTTGGCTATGATGAGTCCGGCTTCTACGAATTCACCAATGACCCCCGGATGCCGACGGACATCTTCGCCACCGTGAAGGAAGAGACCGGCGCGGTCTGGGTCGATCCCCTCCTGGGATCCGAGCAGGAGGAAGAAGAATGAGTCTCGTTGTGGCGGTCTTCGTGCCCACCGGTATCGTTCTGGCTGCAGACAGCAGGACCACCATCCAGAGCACCCAGTCAAAGCAGGTCGAGTCCGGAACCGAGACGGTTCATACCCCTTTGGTGCTGTCCGATTCAGCCCACTACGTGCTGCCCTTGCCAAGCTCGGGGATCGGCATTCTGACCTATGGCGAGCCCTTCGCCAATGACCTTCCTGTGGAGAGTCATCTGAAGCGTTTCGCCGAGCAGTTCGACCAGCCCGGCGCCGGGACCGAGAAGATCGCCCAGCTTCTTCACGACTACTCTCGTTCCGAGATGAACGGTTGCCGGGTCCTGTTCATCGTCGCCGGCTTCGAGGAGATCAACGGCCACCTGGTCCAGCATGTCTATGCCGTTGATCCCGTGGCTACCGAGATGGCGACCCGGAGCAACGTGGATGCCGAGGGCCGGCTTCAGTTCGGAGTCCTCCGGGGAGGCGACACGGCCGTCGTGGACCGACTCATCACTCCCGACTGTCTGCCCCCATTTCATCTGATGCCTCTGGCCGACGCCGTCGACTATTCCCGGTTCCTCATCGACACCACCATCCAGAGCCTTCGATTCGAACCCAGGTTTCCCAACGTCGGTGGCCCTGTCGACATCCTCACCCTGACACCGGAAGCAATGCGGTTCGAGCAGCGGAAAGGCCAGACGACACCGGAGAACATTCGCCTCACCACCCGGTCGGCGATGTACAGCTAGTTTCCGTCCGGAAAATCCCAATCCGTTCGGCCCGACCTTGTCGAGGGCCCGACAGGATGCCGCCAGAGGCCCCACTCCTGAGCTTGCCGGAGGGTCGGGCCGAACGGGTT
>JAJFLN010000338.1 GCA_021772705.1 Candidatus Cloacimonadota bacterium
GGGGAGGGGTGTCTTTCTTGGGCAGATTGGCCCATCTCGGCGGGCCTTTCGTGTCACAGTGCGAGCAATCGGCGTCGCCAGATTCCCAACCGATTGCCCATTTCTGCTCGGCGTCGCTCCATTTCAAAACGGCTTCCAAAGCGATATCGCCGCTGGAACACCGGGCGCAGACTGGCGTCTTCTTGATCTTGTAGTCCTTGACCGTTCCCTCGAACCCGCACGTATGGCAGTTGGCGATGCTGTCTTCAGTCCACTCGTGATCGCCGATGGATGCCTCGTCAACGCTGGTCCCGTCGCCGCACAGGCGCGTGTAGATCGTGGCGGCGATGTCTATCTGGTTGTCATCGCCGCATTCGGGGCAGCGCATTTTCCATTCGCGTGAAACTGTGGCCATCATATCGACCTCCACAGCCCGTTTTCGAGATACTGGATTTCGGTGCACCCGGCGTTGGGCCTTCCGAAATCGTCGAGGGGCTGGAAATCTGCGGAGAAGTCCTCGCCGCCGATGAGACCCTTCTCGATCTCCGCCTGGGCGGCCCAGGTGGGGTTGGTGAAGTCCCGGGTCACATCGGAGATGGATCCCGGTACGGGATCCCCCGTCTCTCCCAGCAAGAGATCGGTCTCGATGAAGAAGGTATAGAACCGGTCCTCGTCGAAGGGGTCCGGGTGCCTCAGATGGAGTGGAATCTCGGGCAAGTTCACGTCCCGGACCTCGATGCTGCTCAGAACGACGGTCTGATTGCCGGCCCCATCCCCGGCTGTGGCGGTGAACTCGTAGTCCACGGCGCCGACTGGATAGTTGGCCTCCAGTTCATCGATCCGGCCCCCCGTGTCGGTGATGGCTCCCTCGATTCCTGAGCCGCTGAGATCGAGTCGCCAGTGAGCCTCGGAGGTGCCGCTGTTGTCCGCGGCCTGAAGGGTCACGTCGAAGGCCCGGTTCTTCTCGATCTGGTATCGGCCAGCCTCGATGGGATTGTAGGGAATCCGGACGTTCAGGACGGGAGTGAAGCGGCCCGATGTGACGACCTGGGCCAGCTTGGGGGCAGGCTGGTTCTCGAAGGCCTCCGCCACGTCGACCCGTCCCTGGGGGAAGTTGATTCTCAGGTCCGGAGGCGTGATGTCCCGGACCTTCAACTTGCGGCCTCCCGAGACGCCCGTGGGGCCCTGCTGTTCCGGAACGGACCGGGTCACGCAGCTCACCACCGGCGGACTGCCTGAGACGGAGCAGTCAGTCCTCGGCACATCAATGGTATAGGTGGCCTGAATCTCCAGGGACAGGCTGGCCTCCCCGGGCTCTTCGAAGGTGTGGGTGAAGGTGGAGGAGTCTCCCGTCGTGCCGTCGGAGG
This sequence comes from Candidatus Cloacimonadota bacterium, assembly GCA_021772705.1. GTDB lineage: Bacteria > Muiribacteriota > UBA6191 > JACPRK01 > JACPRK01 > OFTM100. The sequence continues at coordinate 1,347 of JAJFLN010000338.1, forward strand.
CGCGCCACCGGTATTCGTAGTCGATGTTGTAGGCGCCAGCGGGAAGCTCGAGGCGCGAGATATCCGCCTGCCAGGACTGGGGAGAGTCCTCGTCCAGGATCGTCGGTCCCGTGAAGGGGGCGGCTCCCCCTCCCGCCACGGTAACGCTGCTGTTGAAGCTCTGATAGACCACTCTGCCTCCCGTGGTCTGGAAATAGAGATGTCCCACGGGGGCGTCAGCGTCGGTGCTGTTCCGGACCGTGGCCAGGGCGGCTCCGACGGCCACGAAGTTACAGCTCGAGCAGCTGCTTCCCGCCGTGGCCAGGGTCTGAGCCTGACCGGTGCTGCTGAGGGTGATCTCCACGTCCGAACCCCGGCTGGTACGGAAACGGGCCAAATAGAACTCGTTGTTGATCGTCAACGGAGGCACGGCATCACAGGAGGTGGAGTTGCAGCCGCATTGCCGGGTCAAGGCATGAGAGGCCGTGCCGGACATGCGCCGCACGTCGTCGCCGGGAAACAGGGCGTTGAACTGCTGCACGAAGTAGCGAGAGTGCCGGCTGTCGCCCACTCCCCGGTCCATGAAGTTCGCAAGGAAGCCCCAGTCCACCTGGTCATCCGGGAGGCGGTGTTCCTCGTACCGGGCCGGCCCGCCGATGGGGGTGCCTGCCTCGCCCGTGTTGCTCTCGGTCCGACTGAGACCAGGCTGGGTGAGGATCAGCAGCAGGCCGGCAGTAATGACACCAGCTCGGAGGATTCTGTCAGGTCGCCACTTTCCCATGGGAACTCTCATCGATATCTCTCCTCGGACTGTTCCGGATCAGGGATCGGGAGAAGCATCCGGATGACGGAGACCACGGGGGCAGGCGACAGGAAACCGCGACCGTACAGGCAATGCTCTCTCATGATCTTAAGGAGAGATGGCCAGCAAGTCCAGCCCGGGACCGTCCTTTCTGGCCACGACGACATAGCAGGTGTCCTGCTCCTCCGCGGAGAAACAAGCCTGGGGGATTCCCTGCAGCGCCGAGGCCGCCAGGTCGACGGAGAGGGCCTGGGTCGCGCTGTCGTAACGGAGCCAGAACAGGTCGAAGGCGCCGTCCCTGGCGGACACGAGAAGCATCCGGTTGCCCAGCATGGTGCCGGGGAGAGGGGAGATATCCTGACCGATCTGGGCCCGGATCAGGGGGGCCAGATGTTCCGTGTCGAAGAGCACCAGGTAGGCTCCCTCTCGCCATACCAGGATGCGCCTGGCTGACCAGTGGACCGGCTGGCCGGTCATGGGGGCTGCGGAAGCAAAGCGGCTCGACCTGCCTGATGCCGTGCGGTAGGCCCACATGCGGAACCGCTTCTTCGCGTCTTGTTGCTGTACCAGCAAGATCCCCTCATCGGGGCGATGGAAGAGGAAGACGATCTCCTTCGCCGGAGGAAGCTTCAGGTTGGGAGGGCCCAGCGCCAGAATGTGGAATGGACCTGTCGCCCCCCGCTTGCCCAGGGCCAGAATCGGACCGGCGTAGACGTCGGCCGGGGTGTCGTACCGTACCGATGGCTCCAGGGGCCAGTAGGTGGATGCGTCCTGTTTCAGGTCCCGGCTTTGCTGTACCGGTCCGGCGAACAGGGACAGGAAGAGGCGGTCGTCGCAGGCCAGGACGGCCTGAGCCGGGCCGGCCACGGCATAGAGTGAGGGCCGCTCGCAGGCCGGGGGAACCGGGAGGCGGCTCACCCGTTGCTTCCTGGCGGAGTAGACCAGGAGCTCCGAGGAGGAGGAGGTCTCCTGGCCATGGGGCCGGGTCTGAAGCAGGAAGCTGTCTCCATCGGGATAGGCGAAGCGGATCGCCAGAGGCGTGAAGCCCGGGGTGGGGAACTCCTCTGCGGGACCCGAGGGAGGGCGGAGGACAATGCGAGAACTGGCTCCCGAGCCTTTCAGATAAACGATCCTGTCGCCTCGGACCCGGAAAGACGTGCCGCTGATCTGGGGCTCCACCATCTCCGGTGCCGCCATTTCCGGTTGCCACCTATTCAGGGACGCTCCTCCTGGAAAGGGGCGGAGTGCCAGGAAGTAGACGCCAGCGGTGGTGGGCGTCAGCTCGGCGAGACTGGCGGAGGTGGCGAAGTTCTCCAAAGCCTCGACCCTGGCCTGGCCCCAGACCGGATGGGTGGCGAAGACACTCCAGAGGGCCAGTGTCAGCAGACAGCTGCCGAGGGCCGAGGGTCGCCGGATGACCACCTTCATAGGATCGACTCTAGCGGGTGGACCGACCCGGTTCCAGCATCGGATTCCGGAGGCTCGGGAATCCTCCGGCGTGAGGAGGGCGGGACAGGGGACCCGGGCGCCGAGGCTTCCAGACCGGGAAGAGGACGCGGCGCACAGAACCTCGGAGCCCGAAGGATGGACGGTCCGCGAGGCCCCTCGCAGGGGGCCGGCGAAGGGCCTCCGGGGGGCGATTATTCGTGACAAACAGAGGATTCAGGGGCATAATTGACCCTGTGACAAGACGCAAGATTCTGTTCATTCATCCGGAGCACAACACCTCCTACTGGGGGTTCCAGTACTCCTTGCCCCTCTTCGGCAAACGGGCCATGCACCCCCCCCTCGGTCTGGTGACCGTGGCGGCCCTGCTGCCCAGGGACTGGGAGCTCCGGCTGGTGGACATGAACATCGAGGTTCTGAAGGATGAAGACATCCTCTGGTCCGATATGGTCTTCACCGGAGGGATGACCAGCCAGGCTGTCTCCCTCCTCGATCTGCTGGATCGCTGCCGCGATCTGGGCCGTGAGACCGTCGTCGGCGGACCCTTTGGCAGTGGCCACCCCTCGAGGCTGGGTGACAAGCCCACCTACCTGGTCCTGGACGAGGCGGAGATGACTCTGCCCCCGTTCCTGGCGGACCTGGAGAAGGGAACCCCGCAGAAGCTCTATCGGTCCGAGACCAAGCCCGATGTAACGAAGACGCCGGCCCCTCGGTTTGATCTGCTGCAGCTGAACAAGTACGGGATCATGGATATCCAGTTCAGCCGGGGCTGCCCCTTCAACTGCGAGTTCTGTGACATCATCACCCTCTACGGCCGGGTGCCCAGGGCGAAGACACCGAGCCAGACCCTGGCGGAGATGCAGGCCCTTTACGATCTCGGCTATCGGGGCCCCTTGTTCCTGGTGGACGACAACTTCATCGGCAACAAGAAGGCCGTGCGAGAGCTCCTCGACGCCATGATTCCCTGGGCTCAGGAGCGAGACTATCCCTACTACATCACCACCGAGGCTTCCCTGAACCTGGCGGAGGATCGGAAGCTGATGGATGGGATGCGCCGGGCCGGCTTCAAGCGGGTCTTCCTGGGCATCGAGACCCCCTCCCTGGAGGCCTTGAAGGAGACCCAGAAGCTCCAGAACATGCGGATGGACATGGTGCAGGCCGTCCAGGACATCACGGAGCACAACATCGAGGTCATGGCCGGTTTCATCGTCGGCTTCGACAACGACGAAGAGAACATTTTCCGGCGCCAGATCGAGTTCATCAAGCAGGCCGAGATTCCCTGGGCCATGAGCGGCGTGCTGGCGGCGATCCCCAACACCCAGCTCTGGACCCGTCTGGAGAAGGAGGGACGACTCCTGGGATACCACAACGGGGACCAGTTCGGCCGGACCAACTTCATCACCAAGATGGACCCGGACAAGCTGATGCACGGCTACCTACAGATCCTGGAGGAGGTCTACGATCCGGAGGCCTACTTCGATCGGGTCCTGTCCGTGCTGGACCGGCTCGATCGGGCGGGTCACCCCAACCTGCACAGCAAGCACGTCAACCCCCTGCGGATCTTCCTCATCACCCTGGTGGCCGTCGTGGTCCAGGGGCTGATGTCCCGCTACAGACGGGTCTGGTGGCGCTTCATGTGGAAGCTGCTGACCCGGTATCGATCGAAGTACGTGCCGGGGCTGATGAACTCCATCGTGGGTCATCACTTCATTCGATTCACCGACGACGTACTAGACAACGAGAAAAACGAGGGCGGTCAGAGGACCGTGGTCGGAGACCTGAAGGGCGGCCAGACTGCGGCTGCCACTGGAGCTTGACGCGTCGGTTTGCCGCCCGGTTCAATGAGCCCACAACAGCAGATGCAAACCGGGAGGAGAATTGGGATGCCAGTTGCGACACAAGGAAACGGTCAGAGAACGGCTCGGGCGACTGCGGCGGATCTTCAGTCAATGAAGGCTGCTGACATCATGATCGAGGATGTGGTCACGGTCTCGATGGACATGGACCTGCGCGGCGTGGCGTTGCTCTTCGCCGAGAGCAAGATCACTGGCGCCCCGGTCGTCGATTCCGACGGCAACTTGGTGGGGGTGATCAGCGAGACCGACCTGGTCCGGTATCAGGCCCAGAACACGCAGGGTGGCGACGACTTCGCCTTCTTCCGGGAGTTCGAGAGCGAGGACCTGGAGGCCATGGAAGAGGGCTACCACATCGAGGAGCTTCCCGATGTCCTGGTGGGCGACATCATGTCCACCCATCTGATCACCGCCGAGGAGGACGTGTCCCTGCCGGAGCTGGCCAAGCTGATGTCGAAGAAGCGCGTCCATCGGCTGGTCATCGTCCAGGAGCGCCGTCTCAGCGGCATCGTGACCACCATGGACATCCTCAAGGCCGTGGCCCAGCTGGCCTGATCGAGGCCTGCGATATCTCGATGCCTGCCCAGGAGTTCTAGTTGGCCGATCAGGGCGTGGACGGTTCTCCCCAGGAGTCGACCGGGCCCGCTGTCGCCTCTCCGTTAGGTCCAACGGATCCGAGGGGCACGGGAGCGAAGGTGGTTCGGAATACCCTCTGGAACACCTTCAACTTCCTGGTCACCCTGCCGATCGGCCTCTATCTGACGCCCTTCGTCATCAACGCCCTGGGTGACGACGACTACGGGGTCTGGGCCCTCATCGGGACCTTCATCTCCGTGTCGGCCTTGGCCGACCTGGGCATCACCACGGCGCTGAACCACTTCGTGGCCAAGCACAACGCCCGGAGGGAGCCGGAGATCATCGACCGGATGGTGAACACGGCCTTCGTGGTCTACATCGCCGTCTGTACCCCCCTGCTTTTGGTTCTCCTGTCCGTCACGGAGCCCATGGTGAAGGTCTTCTTCCAGGTGCCCCCGGAGCGGATTCCCGAGATCTCTCTCTTCGTCCAGGCCAGCTTGGGGATCTTCTTCCTCCGCCTCGTGATGACCGGTTACTTCAGCGCCGTCGCCGGATTGCAACGCTTCGATGTGCTGAACGCCACGGCGATCCTCTTCTCCTTCATCTCCCTCTTTGGAACCGTCTGGGTCCTCAGTGCCGGCCACGGGCTGACGGGCCTGGTGGGGTTCAACATCGCCCAGATGCTTCTCGGAATCGTCGTCTCCTGGATTCAGGTGAAATGGTTCCTTCCTTACGTGGGCTTCCGGCCCTGGCTGTTCAACCGCTCCGATGCCCGGGAGATCCTGGGTTATAGCTTTCACATCTTCCTGGGGAACGTGTCGGGGCTGATCTTCAGCCAGATGGACAAGCTGATCATCGGCGGGTTCTTGCAGGTTCGCTTCGTGGGCTACTACCACGTGGCCACCGACATCGTCGGCAAGGCCAGAATGGTGCCCCAGAACCTGGTGGGACCGATCCTGACCGCCGCATCCGAACTTCACGCCGGGGGACAGGACGGGGCGATCCGGAAGCTCTACCTCAGGAGTCAGAGATATGTGGTGCTGGCAGGTCTGCCGGGATTCACCTGGTTGATCCTCTTCGCCCGGCCCTTCGTGGACAGCTGGATCGGTCCGGGACGGGACGCCATGATCTTGACCTTTCAGCTGCTGTCGGGAGCCACGGCGATTCACATGATGGCCGTGCCCGGGGCCCAGATCCTGGCGGGCCTGAAGATGCCCCAGTACTGGAACTACCTGGGGATGGCTTCCGTGGCCGTGAACCTGGTCTTCAGTTTGGGGCTGATTCACTGGCTCGGCTACCTGGCCGTGGTGCTTGGCAGCGGGATCGGTCTGATCCTGACTGCCGTGCTCTTCCTGCCCAGGGTCCACGCCAAGCTTGGCCTGGACCTGAGAACGGTCTGGAGAGAGTGCTGGGTCCAGCCCGCCCTGGCCGGGGCCTTGACAGTGGCTGTCACGGTGCTGATGGGCCTGCCGGGAATGTGCGACAGCCTGGTGAAGGTGTTGCTCATGGTCCCCGGCTACTCCCTGATCTACGGCCTGGCTCTTCTGCTCGCCGGCTTTCCTCAGGAGGTCGATCGGGCCCTGCTCGAGCGGCACTTGCCTGGCTGGCTAGCCGCCTGGATTCCGGTGAGGCGATGAGGATCACCCTCTTCTGTCACGACCTGTCGTCCAACGCCTTTGGTCGGGCATATCTGTTGGCCGATGTGCTCCGGCGGCGTCACGAGGTGGAGGTGGCCGGCCCGATCCTGGGGGAGGCTCTCTGGCCACCCTGCGACGTGGCGCCCTTTCCCGTGAGAGCCGTGCCTGGGGGCCGGTGGCCTGGATTCATCTCTTCTGTCCGCCGCCTCGTGAGGGAGACCCGGGCCGATGTCTGTTACGCCGTGAAGGCCATGCCCTCCTCCATGGGGGTGGCCTGGATCGCCGCTCGGGCTCATGGCATTCCCTGGATTCTCGACACCGATGACTGGGAGCTCGGATTCCAGATCGCCGAGGAGGAGGAGCAGGGCGTCTCCCGGCCCGTCCGCTGCCTCAAGTCCCTGTTTCCCACACCTCGAATCAACTCGAAGGCTCTGGTGGGGTGGATGGAGCGATTGAGTAGCCGTGCTCCGGCCCGGACCACGGTCAGCGCGTTTCTCGATGGCAAGTACGGCGGCGGGGCCGCGATCGTCCCTCACGTCCGGGACCTGGACTGGCTCGATCCAGAGCGCCACGACGGCCAGGAGCTGCGGGCGTCACTGGGCCTGAAGGACAGGAAGACGGTCCTTTATCTGGGCAGCGCCCGGAGCTACAAGGGCGTGGAAGACCTGGTGGAGGCAGCGTCCCGTATCGAGGGATCTGACGTGACGGTCCTGCTCGTCGGAACTCCGGCCGAGCATCCACTGATCGCCGGGCTGCTCCAGCGTTTCTCCGGAATACTCCATGTTCAGGGGCCCGTGCCATTTGCCGATATGCCGCGCTGGATCGCCGCGGCGGACCTGGTCGTTCTACCTCAGCGCAGAGATCCGAGAACCCTGGGCCAGATGCCGGCCAAGCTGACCGACGCCATGGCCATGGCCCGGCCCGTGGTGGCGACGGACCTGGCCGACATCGGAGCCACACTCGGCCCAGGGGGCGTCCTCGTCCCGCCCGGTGATGTGGCTGCCCTGTCCCGGACCATGGGTGATCTGCTGACCGATCCGGACCGGCTCCTGGCCCTGGGCCGTGCCGGACGCCTGCACGCCGAGGCCACTCTGGGATACGATGTGGCCGCCGAGAGACTGGAGCAGGTGCTCGCCAGGCTCCTGAAGCCAATACCCCCAAACCCCCAATTGGACTGGTGGGACTGAGAGTGGTGATGAACACTTGAATGACATGCGACAGCTTGACCTGTTCATCCGGGTCCAGGGGCCAATGGCCCCTGGCGGGAGTTCGAGGGCAGAGCCCTCGTTTTCAAACATTCCATTCACCAATTCATGGGCATTGGTCCCAGAGCCCTCTCGGACCGGGAGACCTGGGCATTCGTGACCGCTCTGCACATCTGTTACATGAGCCGGTCCACCGTTGAGCAGGGACTGACGGGGGGCATGGAGGTTCACGGCGCCGTCCTGACTCGCGGCCTGGCCCAACTCGGGGATCGGGTCACGGTGCTGACCACAGCCCACCCGGAGGGACGGCTGGAACAGGAGTCCCATGGCGTGCAGATCCGGTTCCTGCCAGGCTCTGTCAGCGGCCTCTACTCGCCGGAGTACTTCCAGGGGACCGTCTCGGCCCTGTCCGAACTTCACCGTGCAGATCCCGTCGACGTGGTGCTGGGTCAAAGCGCCGGGGCCCGGGCCTACTTGACCAGTCCGGCCCGGCGGGAGATGGGAGTCCCGGTGGTCTCCATCTTTCACGGCCTCCAGAGCTGGGAGAACTACAGCCGCTGGGCTGCAGCCAGCGGGGTCCTGGGAATGGCCAAGGCTGCCTACCGGATACTCGAATCCCTTCCGGAAGTCCTCTCCCTGCAGAACTCAAACGTCGACCTGGCCGGTCTGATCGGCGTCAGTGAAGAGCTGGCGGAGGCCATGCGGCGCCGGTATCCAGCTGTCGCCGACCGGGTCCACTGTGTTCCCAACGGAGTCGATCCGGAGCGGTTCCGTTCAGATCCCGAACGCCGCCGGGCCGTACGGGAGAGACTCGGTCTTCTCGATGACGTCCCGGTGATCTTGATGGCTGGCCGCCTGGTCCGGGAGAAGGGTTTTCACATCGGCCTGGAGCTCCTGGCATCCATGACCGCCGCCGCCGTGCCGGGACGATTGCTGATCCTCGGCTCCGGTCCGGAGGAGCCGGCCCTGAAGATTCTCACGGGCCGTCTGGGTCTGGAGGACCGGGTGACGTTTTGCGGCGCCGTCACCTCCGAGCGGATGCCCGAGTACTACGATGCCTGCGACCTCTTCATCCTTCCTACGGTCCGCTGGGAGGGTCTCCCCATGTCCATACTGGAGGCCATGGCCAGTTCCAGACCCGTGCTGGCGACCCGCCGGGGGGGAGTCCCTACGGCAGTCGACCACGGGCAGACGGGCCTGCTGGTCGACGAGGCCACCGTGCCGGCCATGGCGCCGGAGCTGCGCCGTCTGTTGCTGGACCGCGACCTCAGGG
>JAJFLN010000339.1 GCA_021772705.1 Candidatus Cloacimonadota bacterium
CCCGCATCCAGGACGACTGAATGGCCGAGTTTTCCCGATCCGTTCGTCCTGAGCCTGTCGAAGCATGTCCTGAGCCACGCCGAAGGGGATGAATGGAGCGGGCGGCCATATCGTCTGAGGAGCCTGCGGAGCAGGCGTCTCGAAGGCATGTCCTGAGCCTGACGAAAGACCCGCGGTTGCCCGGCCCTTCGACTCGCACCGTCGCTTCACTCCTGTCTACAACCGCTGCTCCGGGCGAACGGCATACGAAATGGGAGCCACTTCAATGGAAACCACTTCATGGTAAAGAGAAGGCGGTGACCGCGAGGGGACAGACCGGGACTTCCGTGCTCCAGCCGGGCTGTCAGCTCGATGGCTGGACGATCGAGGCAACCCTGGGCAGCGGTGGAATGGGGGTCGTCTACCGGGCCAGCCATGCCGAGAAGGGCCTCGTCGCTGCCCTGAAGATCCTGGTTGACGCCGACGATTCCGGTGGCGAGGTGAGCCGTCGCTTCAGGCGTGAGGTCAAGGCCCTCGCCCGGATCCGCCATCCAGGCATCGTGCACGTCCTGCAGGAAGCGCTGGACAATTCGCCCCCTTTCTTCGCCATGGAACTGGTGGAGGGAGGCACGCTGGCAGCCCGGATCGAGGAGGCCCAGGGACCCCGAGGCCGGATGGAACCAGCGGCTCTGCTCGGCATTCTAACGGACCTGGCCGAGGGCCTGGAGGCGATTCACGCCGAGAATATCATTCACCGGGACATCAAGCCCTCCAACGTGCTCTTCACCGCCGAGGGCCGGGCCAAGCTCGCTGACTTCGGCATGGCCAAGGCAATGGATCTGACGGGCCTCACCATGGGAAACCGCGTCATGGGCACCCTGCCCTACATGGCCCCCGAGATGCTCCGGGCACTGCCGGCGGATCCCAGGAGCGACCTCTACCAGCTCGGAGTCACTCTCTTTGAAGCCGCCACAGGTCGACGCCCCTACAGCGGCGAGCAGCTGCTCCGGGTGACCTCAGGCGATCAACTCCCTCCCCTGCCAAGGATGGCCGGGCTGAAGCCCGATTCGGCCGACGAACTGCAGTGGCTCCAGCCCCTGCTGAGCCGGATGACGGCCGGGGACCGGAATGACAGGTTCCAGTCGGCATCTGAGCTGCTCGCCGTACTCCGCCTGGGGCCCGATTCCCGCATCGATACCTCCACCCGGCGATCTCGAACGCCCGAGGCGGGCTCCCCGATCCTCGCCGCCGGCCCGGCCTCTCCCGGAGAACGGCTGAAAGAGGAAGGAGCCCGGAACTCCGAAGAAGCAGCAGAGGAAGCCTCCAAGCAGGACTCCCGGAAGCGCCGGGGCTCCTCCCGGTCGGGCCGCAGAGTCAGAACGACCCAGGAGGTGGCCCTCTTCGTCTGGCCCGCGCCGTGGCGGATTGTAGCAGGCATGCTGGTCCTGGTGCTGATCTCCGCCGCAATTGCCTGGGGCATTCAACATCGAAGGACCTCCTCCCGCCCGAGGACGGGCCAGCTGTCGGTGGCACCGGCCGTCCAGCCGCCGCCGCCCGCTCCTCCAGCCAGCAAGCCGAAGTCTGCCTCCACGCCTCCCCTGCCCGCCGAGCCGGTCCTGGTGGGGCTACCGGACGCCACTCTCCTCTTCGCAAAGGGCAGTCCGCCGGATCGAATCGCCGCAACTCTGGAGTCGATGAAACTGAAACCGGGCAGACTTTCGGCCGGAGACGGAATCTGGCAGATCACACTCGGCCCGGAGGCCGCGAAGCTCCAGGCCCTGAATCTGCCCGGCCTGTCGCCGGCAAGGCTGATCACGGGACCCTCCGGCCCATTCGAGCGCTTCGGCGACGAGTTGGAGGTCATCAAGTCCGGGAACTTCGCCACTCAGTACTATCCCGGAGTCCGGGAGGAGACCCCTCAGCTGCTGGGAATGGCGGTTGGCCGCCTGGTAACACCATCGATTCCAGACCGACCGGAACTGGCCAACCTGGTTAGGAACTGCCAGGGCCCTCGCTGGCTCGAACTCCAGCTGACTCTGACCCAGCTTCCAGCGGACTGGCCGCACTTCGAGGCGGAGCTCACACGGGCCCTGAAACAGCTGGCTCCCTGCCTGCGGGCCGTGAGTCTGGGCCGAGACATCAACTCCGGAGGTTGGGCCGGCACTCCGGGCCAGCTCGCCAATCTGATCGACCGGACGGCGGCCATCGCCCGCCGCGTGATCCCCGACGTGCCGGTGCGGCCGGGAGCCTTCGGACTCGACTCCCAGAGCCGGCCCGCCGACATCCAGTACTTCCTGAGCCTGGCGTCGGTTCAGCGCCTCGAGACCCTGGAACTTCACGTCCAGGACATCGGCTCGAACTGGATTCGCGGATTGCAGCAAGCCCGGACAGCCGCTGCGAAGGCTGGACTGGGAGACCGGCCATGGAGCGTGATCCTGCAGCGGTTGCCGCGACTCTCTCCCCTGCGAACTCATCCATCCGAGGGCAAGCACTCCGACGACATCGAGGTCCGGGAGATCCTTCGAGCCGCTGTCAAATCCGTTGCCGCCGGGCTGCGACAGGTCTGGTTCGCCGCCCTGCGCGAGACCCACCAGGGCCCCATTCTCATCAACATCTTCTCGGCGGCCACCACCGGAGAGATCGAGGAGACTCGGGGCGGAGGGGCTCCGGCATTCCGTTATGTCCTCACCCGCCTGGCGGAAGCCAGTCCATCCCGGACTCACCTGCCGGCAGGCGCGCAAGGAGTGGTGCTCGAGAGTGGCGGCCGCCGTCTCTGGTTCCTCTGGAAGCCCGACGGGCAGGGAGGCTGGGTCGAGGTCCCGGTCCGGACCGCGGCAGCCCTGGTGAGCCGCGTCAGTCCCGTGGTGGCCTGGAACCGGCCCGGCGCCCAGCCCATCACCATTCACGCCGCCCAGGAAGGACACATCACGGCCTACGTGGACGACGGTCTGGTGGTGGTGGAAGAGTTGACCCTCTGACGGGGCCGAAGGTATCGGGCGCCTCCAGTTTCGACACTCAGAGGCAGTACCCGGCCATCGACACCGGCGCTCCGCAACGCCAGGAGAAGGCGCTCTTCCAGTTCCGGAAGCTCACCCTCGCTCAGGACCAGGACGGTCGGTCCAGCACCGCTGAGAAATCCCCCGGAGGCACCGGCCTCTCGGGCTGCCTTCAGGATGGCTTCGAATCCTGGCACCAGATGGGCCCGGAATGGCTGGTGCAGCCGGTCGTCCAAGGCTTCCCACAGGTCCGAGACGTCTCCGGCGGCGATCCGGGCCGCCAGGAGGGCTACTCGCGACACGTTGTGCACCGCCTGCTCCCGCGAATAGGTCGTGGGCAGCACGCCTCT